>NZ_JBIAQI010000051.1:0-41103 GCF_042888905.1 Streptosporangium sp. NPDC002721 | reverse complement strand
AGTTCCTCCTCAGAGGACTGGATCGCCACCATCGCCCCACCTTGTGGTAGCGCCTGCATCAGCCGGGCTCGTGCTGCCACCAGCGCGCACGCGTCGCCCAACGACAACACCCCGGCCACATGCGCAGCCGTGACCTCCCCGATCGAGTGACCGGCCAGCACGTCCGGCCGTACCCCCCACGAGGAGACCAGGCGGAACAGCGCCGTCTCCAGCGCGAACAGCGCCGGCTGCGCCCAACCCGTCTGATCCAGCGCCTCCGCATCGGTGAACATGACGTCCCGCAGCGACCCCTCCAGCAGCGGGTCGAACTCGGCGATCACCTCGTCCAGTGCCGCCGCGAACACCGGGAACCGGTCGTAGAGCTCGCGGCCCATCCCGGCCCGCTGGCTGCCCTGACCGGTGAACAGGAACGCCAGCCTCGGCTCGCCACCCGCCACCCCGCGCACCACACCCGGCAGGTCCTGGGCCAGCGCGCCCAGCCCGGCCAGCACACCCTCGCGATCGTCGGCGACCACCACCGCCCGGTGCTCGAACGCCGACCGCGTCGTCGCCAGCGAGAACGCCGCGTCGGCCAGGGCCAGCTCAGGTGTGTCCTCCAGGAAGGACGCCAGCCGCCCGGCCTGCGCCCGCAGCGCCTCCGCCGTACGACCGGAGACCAGCACCGGCACCACACCGGCGACCGGCACCCGATCCTGGGGGCTGTCCTCTTCTTCCGGCCCCTGTTCGATGATGACGTGCGCGTTGGTGCCGCTGATTCCGAACGACGACACCCCCGCCCGCCACGGCCGATCCACCCGAGGCCACGACCGGGATTCGGTGAGCAGCTCCACCGCACCCATGGACCAGTCCACATGCGACGACGGCGCGTCCACATGCAACGTCCGGGGCAACACCCCGTGCCGCATCGCCAGCACCATCTTGATCACACCGGCAACGCCTGCCGCCGCCTGGGTGTGACCGAGGTTCGACTTGATCGAACCCAGCAGCAGCGGCCGGTCCTCCGGCCGGTCCTGACCATAGGTGGCCAGCAGAGCCTGAGCCTCGATCGGGTCACCCAACGTCGTCCCCGTACCGTGTGCCTCCACCACATCGACGTCGGCTGACGACAGCCCGGCCCCAGCCAGCGCCTGGCGGATCACCCGCTGCTGGGACGGGCCGTTCGGCGCGGTGAGCCCGTTGGAGGCGCCGTCCTGGTTCACCGCCGAACCCCGTACCACCGCCAGCACCCGGTGACCGTTGCGACGCGCGTCCGACAGCCGCTCCAGTACCACCACCCCGATGCCCTCGGACCAGCTCGTGCCGTCGGCCGCCTCGGCGAACGCCTTGCACCGCGCGTCAGGAGCCAGCCCACCCTGCTGACTGAAATCAATGAACGCGCCTGGTGACGCCATCACCGTCACACCACCGGCCACCGCCAGCGAGCACTCACCGCTGCGCAGCGCCTGCGACGCCAGATGCATCGCCACCAACGACGACGAGCACGCGGTGTCCACCGTCATCGCGGGCCCCTCCAAGCCCAGCGCGTACGAGATCCGGCCCGACAACACACTCCCCGCGTTACCGGTGCCGAAGAAGCTCATCACCTCCGGCGGGAACTCTACGCTCGACGCGTAGTCGTGATACGACACCCCGGCGAACACGCCGGTACGGCTGCCCTTCAGCGAGGTCGGGTCCATGCCCGCCCGCTCGATCGCCTCCCAGGTGGTCTCCAGCAGCAGGCGTTGCTGGGGGTCCATCGCCAGCGCCTCACGCGGAGAGATCCCGAAGAACCCCGGATCGAACTCCCCCGCCTCGTGCAGGAAGCCGCCCTCACGCACGTAACTGGTGCCTTGACTCTCCCGGTCCGGGTTGTAGAAGGCCGCCAGGTCCCAGCCTCGGGTCGTCGGGAACCCGCTGATGCCCTCTCCGCCCTCGATCACCATCCGCCACAGGTCCTCCGGAGAGGCCACCCCGCCCGGATAACGGCACGCCATGCCCACGATCACGATCGGGTCGTCCGCCACCGGCACGACGGACACGGGAATGATCACATCGGCCCTGTCGCCGAGCAGCTCACCCAGCAGGAACTCCGCCAGCACCACCGGGGTCGGGTAGTCGAACACCAACGTCGCCGGCAACCTCAACCCGGTCGCCGCGTTCAACCGGTTACGCAGCTCCACCGCGGTGAGACTGTCGAAGCCCAGCTCGCGGAACTCTCTGCGCACCTCCACCGCCTCCGGTGAGGCGTGCCCCAGCACCAGCGCCACCTCGGCGCGCACCAGGTCCACCAGGAGGCGGACCCGATCGGCCTCACCCAGAGCGGCCAGCCGACCCACCAGCGCGCTGTCGCCCGACGCCAACCCCGACGCCGCCGACCGGCGGACCCCCCGGATCAGCCCGCGCAGCAGGTGCGGCACCTCACCCTGCGCCCGCACCGCCGCCACATCGAACCGCGCCGCCACCACCACCGCGGCCTCCACCCCAGCCGCCGCTTCGAACAGCGCGACCCCCTGCTCGGCCGACAGCGGCACCACCCCGGCCCGCGCCATCCGCCGCAGGTCCACCTCACCCAGAGTTCCGGTCATCCCGGCGTCCCGCGCCCACGGACCCCACGCCAGCGACACCCCCGCCAGCCCCTGCGAGCGGCGCACCTGTGCCAACCCGTCCAAGAACGCGTTCGCCGCCGCATAATTGCCCTGACCCGCCCCACCGAACGTCCCCGCCACCGACGAGAACACCACGAACCCCGCCAGGTCCGCGTCCCGGGTCAGCTCGTGCAGATGCCAGGCCGCATCCACCTTCGGCCGCAACACCGCATCCAGCCGCTCAGGCGTCAAGGACGGGATCGTCCCGTCATCCAGCACACCCGCGGTGTGGATCACCGCCGTCAACGGATACTCCGCCGGAACCCGTGCCAGCAGCGCCGCCACCTGATCCCGATCGGACACGTCACACGCGACGATCTCCACCTCGACCCCATGCGCGATCAGCTCGGCCTGCAACTCCACCGCGCCCGGAGCGTCCGGGCCCCGGCGACCGGCCAGCAGCAGGCGCCGCACTCCACGCTCGGCCACCACGTGCCGCGCGAACAGACCACCCAGCCCTCCCGTCCCACCGGTGATCAACACCGTCCCCGCCGGATCCCACACACGGCCCTTGTCCAGGCCGGAGCCGGGCACCACCCGCGCCAGGCGCGGCGCCAGCACCTCACCCCCGCGCACCGCCGCCTGCGGCTCACCCGACGCCAGCACCCCGGCCAGCGTCTCCGGCCGCGCCGATTCCGGCCCGTCCACGTCGACCAGCACGAACCGGTCCGGGTTCTCCAACTGCGCGCTGCGCACCAGACCCCACACCCCGGCCGCCGGCAGGTCGGTGACCGCGTCCCCTTCCCGCGCCTCGATCGCACCACTGGTGAGAATCACCAAACGGGAGTCGGCGAACCGGTCGTCGGCCAGCCATCGCCGCACCAGATCCAGCACTCGGGCGGCCAGCTCATGCGCCGTCTCCACCACTCCGCACGCCGGGTCCGAGATCGCCTCGGCCAATGTCACGCCGAGTACCGGATCCTCCGGAAGCGGCAGATCCGCGTGAACCCGAACCGGCCGGCCGGCCGCCTCCCAAGCGGCGGCGACCCCCAGGAGGTCGGGGCCGAGCACCGCCGTCGGCGCCGCGTCGATCGCCGAGAGCCTCGTCAGCGGCGACCACTTCACCTCGAACAGTCGGCCCTGTTCCGCCCCGCGGCCACCGGAGGCAGCCGTGAGCCGATCGGCGGATACCGGCCGCAGCACCAGTGAACGTGCCGACAGCACCGGCTTCCCTGCGGGATCCGCCGCCGTCAGCGACACGGAGTCGTCACCCGTCCTGGCCAGGCGTACCCGCAGGACCGACGCACCGCCCGCGTGCAGGCTCACCTCACTCCAGGAGAACGGCAACCGGCCGCCCTCCACCGGCTCCAGCCCGGCGAAGCTCACCGCGTGCAGCACCGCGTCCAGCAACGCCGGATGCACCCCGAACGCGCCCGCGCCCGACACCGCCTGCTCGGGCAGCGCCACCTCGGCGAACACCTCGCCACCCTCACCCCGCCAGGCCGCCCGCAACCCCTGGAACACCGGGCCGTAGCTCAGTCCGTCCCCGGCCAGCCGCTCGTACAGCCCGTCCAGCTCGATCGCCGACACCCCTCGCGGCGGCCACACCGCGGTGTCGAACTCCTCATCTCGGTCACCGGCCTTCGCGCTCCGGCCGTTCGCCGCCAGGATCCCCCTGGCGTGCTCCACCCACGGCTCGTCCTCGGCCGCCTTCGCCGGGCGGGCGTAGACGCTCATGCCACGACGACCCGCCTCCACAGGGGCGGTCACCCACACCTGCACCGCCACCGCGTCGTCCTCACCCAGCACCAGCGGCGCGGCCGACGTCAGCTCCTCCACCACGTCGAAACCGACCTGATCACCCGCCCGGATCGCCAGCTCCAGGAACACCGTGCCCGGCACCACCACCGAACCCATCACCGCGTGATCGGCCAGCCACGGATGCGACCGCAGCGACAGCCGCCCGGTCAGCAGCACCTCGTCGGAACCGGCCAGCCCCACCGCCGCACCCAGCAGCGGGTGCCCGGCGGCGGCCAGGCCCGCCGCCGCCACGTTCGCCGCGCGGTCACCGGCGCCCCGGGGCCAGTACCACTGGTGCCGGAAGGCGTAGGTGGGCAGTTCCACCCGCCGCCCACCCGGCAACACCGCCTGCCAGTCGAGCGGTACCCCGTGCACGTGCAGCCCGGCCAGCGCCGTCATGGCCGCCGTCGGCTCGTCACGGTCCTTGCGCAGCACCGGCACCAGCACGGCGCCCGTCCCGTGCGCGTCCGCGTCGGACTCGGCCGCGAGCGTGTCGGCGGCCATCGCCGTCAGCACACCGTCGGGGCCCACCTCCAGATACGCCCGCACTCCCTGCGCGTACAGCGTCCGGACGGCATCGGCGAACCGGACCGCGCCACGCACCTGCTCCACCCAGTACTCCGGCGAACACAACCGCTCGGCGGAGGCGACTTCCCCAGTCAAGGTGGAGACCACCGGAACCTGCGGCCGATCGTAGGTCAGCCCGTGCGCCACCGAGCGGAACTCCTCCAGCATCGGGTCCATCAACGGCGAATGGAACGCGTGCGACACCCGCAGCCGCTTCGTCCTGATTCCCCGCCCCTTCAGAGCCGCGGCGATCTCCAGCACCGCCTCCTCCACCCCGGAGACCACCACCGAGGACGGGCCGTTCACCGCCGCGACCGACACCTCCTTCTCCCGCCCGGCCAGCAACCCGGCCAGTTCCTCCTCAGAGGACTGGATCGCCACCATCGCCCCACCTTGTGGTAGCGCCTGCATCAGCCGGGCTCGTGCTGCCACCAGCGCGCACGCGTCCTTCAGGGACAACACCCCGGCCACATGCGCAGCCGTGACCTCCCCGATCGAGTGACCGGCCAGCACGTCCGGCCGCACCCCCCACGAGGAGACCAGGCGGAACAGCGCCGTCTCCAGCGCGAACAGCGCCGGCTGCGCCCAACCCGTCCGATCCAACTCCTCCGCATCGGTGAACATGACGTCCCGCAGCGACCCCTCCAGCAGCGGGTCGAACTCGGCGACCACCTCGTCCAGTGCCGCCGCGAACACCGGGAACCGGTCGTAGAGCTCGCGGCCCATCCCGGCCCGCTGACTGCCCTGACCGGTGAACAAGAACGCCAGCCTCGGCTCACCACCCGCCACCCCGCGCACCACACCCGGCAGGTCCTGGGCCAGCGCGCCCAGCCCGGCCAGCACACCCTCGCGATCGTCGGCCAGCACCACCGCCCGATGCTCGAACGCCGACCGCGTCGTCGCCAGCGAGAACGCCGCATCGGCCAGGGCCAGCTCAGGTGTGTCCTCCAGGAAGGACGCCAGCCGCCCGGCCTGCGCCCGCAACGCCTCCACCGTACGACCGGAGACCAGCACCGGCACCACACCGGCGACCGGCACCCGATCCTGGGGGCTGTCCTCTTCTTCCGGCCCCTGTTCGAGGATCACGTGCGCGTTGGTGCCACTGATCCCGAACGACGACACCCCCGCCCGCCACGGCCGCTCCACCCGAGGCCACGACCGCGCCTCGGTCAGCAACTCCACCGCACCCGACGCCCAGTCCACATGCGAGGACGGCGCATCCACATGCAACGTCCGGGGCAACACCCCGTGCCGCATCGCCAGCACCATCTTGATCACACCGGCAACGCCTGCCGCCGCCTGGGTGTGACCGAGGTTCGACTTGATCGACCCCAGCAGCAGCGGCCGGTCCTCCGGCCGGTCCTGCCCGTACGTCGCCAGCAACGCCTGCGCCTCGATCGGGTCGCCCAGCGTCGTTCCCGTACCGTGCGCCTCCACCACATCGACGTCGGCCGACGACAGCCCGGCCCCAGCCAGCGCCTGGCGGATCACCCGCTGCTGGGACGGGCCGTTCGGCGCGGTGAGCCCGTTGGACGCGCCGTCCTGGTTCACCGCCGAGCCGCGCAGGACGGCCAAGATCTGGTGCCCGTTGCGCTGGGCGTCCGACAGGCGCTCCAGCACCACCACCCCGATGCCCTCGGACCAGCTCGTGCCGTCTGCCGCCTCGGCGAACGCCTTGCACCGCGCGTCGGCGGCGAGCCCGCCCTGCGCGCTGAAGTCGATGAACGCGCCCGGCGACGCCATCACCGTCACACCACCGGCCACCGCCAGCGAGCACTCACCGCTGCGCAGCGCCTGCGATGCCAGATGCATCGCCACCAGCGAGGACGAGCAGGCGGTGTCCACCGTCATCGCGGGCCCCTCCAGGCCCAGCGCGTACGAGATCCGGCCCGACAGCACGCTCCCGGCGTTGCCGGTGCCGAAGAAGCTCATCACGTCCGGCGGGAACTCCACGCTCGACGCGTAGTCGTGATACGACACCCCGGCGAACACGCCGGTACGGCTGCCCTTCAGCGAGGTCGGGTCCATGCCCGCCCGCTCGATCGCCTCCCAGGTGGTCTCCAGCAGCAGGCGTTGCTGGGGGTCCATCGCCAGCGCCTCACGCGGGGAGATCCCGAAGAAGCCGGGGTCGAACTCCCCCGCCTCGTGCAGGAAGCCGCCCTCACGCACGTAACTGGTGCCTTGACTCTCCCGGTCCGGGTTGTAGAAGGCCGCCAGGTCCCAGCCTCGGGTCGTCGGGAACCCGCTGATGCCGTCCCCGCCCTCGATCACCATCCGCCACAGGTCCTCCGGAGAGGCCACCCCGCCCGGATAACGGCACGCCATGCCCACGATCACGATCGGGTCGTCCGCCACCGGCACGACGGACACGGGAATGATCACATCGGCCCTGTCGCCGAGCAGCTCGCCCAGCAGGAACTCCGCCAGTACCACCGGGGTCGGGTAGTCGAACACCAACGTCGCCGGCAACCTCAACCCGGTCGCCGCGTTCAGCCGGTTGCGCAACTCCACGGCGGTCAGGCTGTCGAAGCCCAGCTCGCGGAACTCCCGCCGCACCTCCACCGCCTCCGGTGAGGCGTGCCCCAGCACCAGCGCCGCCTGCGCCCGCACCACCTCCACCACCAACCGCACCCGATCGGCCTCACCCAGACCGGCCAGTCGACCCACCAACGCGCTGTCGCCCGACGCCAACCCCGACACCGCCGACCGGCGAACCCCCCGCACCAGCCCGCGCAACAGGTGCGGCACCTCACCCTGCGCCCGCACCGCCGCCACGTCGAACCGCGCCGCCACCACCACCCCGGTATCAGCCGCTTCGAACAGCGCGACCCCCTGCTCGGCCGACAGCGGCACCACCCCGGCCCGCGCCATCCGCCGCAGGTCCACCTCACCCAGCGTCCCGGTCATCCCGGCGTCCCGCGCCCACGGACCCCACGCCAGCGACACCCCCGCCAGCCCCTGCGACCGGCGCACCTGCGCCAACCCGTCCAAGAACGCGTTCGCCGCCGCATAATTGCCCTGACCCGCGCCGCCGAACGTCCCCGCCACCGACGAGAACACGACGAAGTCAGCCAAGCCCCCGGTCAGCTCGTGCAGATGCCAGGCCGCATCCACCTTCGGCCGCAGCACCGCATCCAGCCGCTCAGGCGTCAGGGAGGGGATCGTGCCGTCGTCCAGCACCCCCGCGGTGTGAATCACCGCGGTCAACGGATGATCAGGGTCCACTCCAGCCAGCAGGGCCGCCACCTGGTCCCGATCCGCCACATCACACGCGGCGATCTCCACCTGAACCCCGTGCGCGATCAGCTCGGCCTGCAACTCCACCGCACCCGGAGCCTCCAACCCCCGGCGGCTGGCCAGCACCAGGTGCCGGACCCCGCGCTCGGCCACCACGTGCCGGGCGAACACCGCACCCAGACCACCGGTACCACCGGTGATCAACACCGTCCCCTCCGGATCCCACACCCTCTCCGGGTCAGAACCGGGCACCACCCGCGCCAGGCGCGGCACCCATACCTCACCCCCGCGCACCGCCACCTGCGGCTCACCTGAGGCCAGCACCCCCGGCAACACCCCGGGCAGCGCCGAAACCTCCTCGTCCACATCGACCAGCACGAACCGGCCCGGATTCTCCAGCTGGGCGCTGCGTACCAGCCCTCGCGCCGCCGCGGCCGCCAGATCGGCCACCGCCTCGCCCTCACCGGCCACAGCCCCGCGCCGGGTGACGAGCACCAGACGCGAATCGGCGAACCGGTCATCGGCCAGCCACCCCTGCAGCAAGCCCAGGACGCGCGAGGTCAACTCGTGTACCGACTCCACGACCCCGTCAGCCTGGCCGGAGAGCGCCTCCGTCAGCACCATGCCCGGCACCGGACCCGCCTCCACCAGCGACGGAAGATCCCCATGGGCCAGGGCCACCTGCCACGCCCCGGCGAGACCCAACGTGTCCGGGCCGAGCACCGCCACCGGGAGCGGATCGGCGGCCGGGAGATCCGTCAGCGGCGTCCACTCCAGGCCGAACAGGGCGTCCCCACCGGCACCGCCGGAGGCGGTCAACCCCTCCGTCGTGACCGGCCGCAGCACCAGGGACCGCGCCGACACCACCGGCTCCCCGGCCGCGTCCACCGCCACCAGCGAAACCGCGTCCCCCCGAGTCCTGACCAACCGAACCCGCAGCTCCGAGGCACCCCCCGCGTGCAGGCACACCCCACCCCAGGAAAACGGCAACCGCCCACCCCCGGACTCATCCAGCCCCGCGAACGGCACCGCGTGCAACGCCGCGTCCAGCAACGCCGGATGCAACCCGAAAGAACCCGCGCTCGACGCCGCCTGCTCGGGCAGAACGACCTCGGCGAACACCTCACCGTCCACGCCACGCCACGCCGCCCGCAACCCCTGAAACACCGGCCCGTAATCCAACCCACCCGCCACGAACCGCTCGTACACCCCATCCAGCTCGATCACCGACGCACCCCTCGGCGGCCACACCTCCGCGTCGAACGACACGATGGCGCGGCTTCCGGCCGCCAGCACACCGGTCGCGTGCTCGATCCAGGGCTCCTCGTCGGCGGCCTCGACCGACCGGGCGTGGACGCTCATAGCGCGACGGCCCGACCCGTCCGCCGCGCCCACCCACACCTGTACCGCGACCGCGTCCCGCTCGCCCAGCACCAGCGGCGCGGTCAGGTTCAGCTCCTCGATCACGTCGCAGCCGGCCTGGTCACCCGCCCGCACCGCCAGCTCCACGAACGCGCTGCCCGGCACCACCACCGAACCCGCCACCGCGTAGTCGGCGAGCCACGGGTGCGACCACAGCGACAACCGCCCGGTCAGCAGCACCCCGTCGGAGCCGGCCAGCCCGACCGCGGCCCCCAGCAGCGGATGGCCCGTGGCCGCCAGCCCGGCGGCGGCCACGTTACCCACCCGCGAGGCCGCGCCGTCAGGCCAGAAACGCCGGCGCTGGAACGCGTACGTCGGCAACTCCACCCGCCGCCCGCCCGCGAGCACCGACTCCCAGCCCACCGCCACCCCGTGCACGTGCAGCTCGGCCAGCGCCGACATGATCGCCGACTGCTCGTCCCGGTCCCCGCGCAGCACCGGCACCGCCACCGCGTCGGCCCCGGCCACCACGTCCGCGACGGGCCGATACTCGGCGGCGAGGGTGTCGACGGCCATCGCGGTCAGCACCCCGTCGGGGCCCAGTTCGAGGTACGCCCGCACGCCCTGCGCGTGCAGGGTCCGGATGGCGTCGGCGAAGCGGACCGCGCCGCGAACCTGCTCCACCCAGTACTCCGGCGAGCACAGCCGCTCGGCGGTAGCCGTCTCCCCTGTCAGGGTCGACACCACCGGGATCTGCGGCGGGCTGTAGACCAGCGTCCGGGCCACCGCCCGGAACTCCTTCAGCATCGGGTCCATCAGCGGGGAGTGGAAGGCGTGCGACACCCGCAGGCGCTTCGTCCTGATCCCCCGCCCCTCCAGGGCGGCGGCGATCTCAAGAACCGGCTCCTCTACCCCAGAGATCACCACCGAGGACGGGCCGTTCACCGCCGCGACCGACACCTCGCCCTCGCGCCCGGCCAGCAGGGCGGCGACCTCCTCCTCGGAGGTCCGCACCGACACCATCGCCCCACCGGCCGGTAGTGCCTGCATCAACCGGGCCCGCGCCGCCACCAGCGCGCACGCGTCCTTCAACGACAGCACCCCGGCCACGTGAGCGGCGGTGATCTCCCCGATCGAGTGACCGGCCAGCACGTCGGGCCGCAGGCCCCACGAGGAGACCAGGCGGAACAGCGCCGTCTCCAGCGCGAACAGCGCGGGCTGCGCCCAGCCCGTCCGATCCAGCGCCTCTGTTTCGGTGAACAGCACCTCGCGCAGCGACCCCTCCAGCAGCGGATCGAACTCGGCGATCACCTCGTCCAACGCCGCCGCGAACACCGGGAAACGCTCGTACAGCTCGCGGCCCATCCCGGCCCGCTGGCTACCCTGGCCGGTGAACAGGAAGGCGGCCCTGTCGCGTCGTCCGCTCTGTCCCAGCAGGACGCCCGCACCCGACCGGCCCTCGGCCACGGCTCGCAGCCCGGCCACGACCTCCTCGCGAGCACCGGCCAGCACCGCGGCCCGGTGCTCGAAGACCGACCGCGTCGTGGCCAGCGAGAACGCGGCATCGGCCAGGTCCAGCTCGGGCTCGGCGTCCAGGAGGGACACCAGCCGCCCGGCCTGTGCCCGCAGCGCCTCCGCCGTACGGCCGGAGACCAGCATCGGGAGCACGCCCACGGTCGCCGCCGGGGCCCGGTCCTCGGCTCCCACCTCGATCCGCCCACCGTCCGGCGCCTGCTCGACGATCACGTGGGCGTTGGTGCCGGTGAGGCCGAACGACGACACGCCGGCCCGCCACGGCCGGTCCACCTGAGGCCACGAGCGGGATTCGGTGAGCAGTTCCACCGCGCCCATGGACCAGTCCACGTGCGACGACGGGGCGTCCACGTGCAGGGTCCGGGGCAGTACCTCGTGCCGGAGAGCCATGACCATCTTGATCACACCGGCCACGCCCGCGGCGGCCTGGGTGTGGCCGATGTTCGACTTGATCGACCCGAGCAGCAGCGGCCGGTCCCGCGGCCGGTCCTGGCCGTACGTCGCCAGCAGGGCCTGGGCCTCGATCGGGTCGCCCAGCGTCGTTCCCGTACCGTGTCCTTCGACCACGTCCACGTCGGCGGGGTTCAGCCCGGCGCTGCCCAGGGCCTGGCGGATCACCCGCTGCTGCGACGGGCCGTTCGGCGCGGTGAAGCCGTTGGAGGCGCCGTCCTGGTTCACCGCCGACCCGCGCAGGACCGCGAGCACCTGGTGGCCGTTGCGCTGGGCGTCCGACAACCGTTCCAGGACCAGCACGCCCACGCCCTCGGCCCACCCGGTACCGTCCGCCGCGTCGGCGAACGCCTTGCACCGGCCGTCAGGGGCGAGCCCGCCCTGCCGGGTGAACTCCACGAACGCGCCGGGGGTGGACATCACGGTCACCCCGCCCGCCAGCGCCAGCGAGCACTCACCGCTGCGCAGCGCCTGCGTCGCCAGGTGTACCGCCACCAGCGACGACGAGCACGCGGTGTCCACCGTCACCGCCGGCCCCTCCAGGCCCAGCGTGTACGAGAGCCGTCCGGAGGCCGCGCCCGCGCCCATGCCGGTCCCGACGTTGCCCTCGAGGTCGGCCAGAGAGCTCACCATCAGGTACGAGTAGTCCTGACCGCTCATCCCGACGAAGACCCCGGTGCGGCTGCCGCGCAGCCTGGCGGCGTCGATCCCGGCCCGCTCGACCGCCTCCCACGACACCTCCAGCAGCAGCCGCTGCTGGGGGTCCATGGCCAGCGCCTCGCGCGGCGAGATCCCGAAGAACCCGGGATCGAAGTCCGCGACGTCGCGGATGAAGGCTCCCTTGTCGGTGTCGCTCCGGGCCCGGCCGTCCGGGCCACTGGCCGACAGCGTGTCGAGGTCCCAGTCGCGGTCGGACGGGAAGCCCGAGGTGGCGTCACCCCCTTCGGCGACCAGCCGCCACAGGTCCTCGGGGGAGGCCACCCCGCCGGGGAACCGGCAGCTCATCGCCACGACGGCGATCGGCTCGGTGGTGACCGCGACCAGCTTCTGGTACTGACGCCGTAGCCGTTCGGCCTCCCTCATCGAGGTCCGGAGCGCCTGTACGACCTGCTCACTGGGCGTATCCATCACAGCCTCCGTACGTCGGGCGGGGTCGGGAGGCCCACGGCCGGCGTCGCCGGTACCGGGACACCCGCCGCCGCCGCGTCGATCGCGTCAGTCACCACGGCCCTCTCCGCACGCACCGGCACCCGGCGCTCTCACCTGGCGGGGCGGTCCCCGCCGGGGAGGGGAGGCGGTAGCACGGGTCTCCGCATGGTCGAAGAGGGTGACCGGCGGTACGCACGACGGGACTCCCGTTGCGAGGGAGGTCGTCGAGCATGCCATCCATTCGGTGAAGTTAGGCCGATGGCGACTCGGCAAACGCCTAGTCTTTGGCAGGCCCGACGT
Source organism: Streptosporangium sp. NPDC002721 (assembly GCF_042888905.1). Lineage (NCBI taxonomy): Bacteria > Bacillati > Actinomycetota > Actinomycetes > Streptosporangiales > Streptosporangiaceae > Streptosporangium > Streptosporangium sp. NPDC002721. The sequence goes on along the minus strand of NZ_JBIAQI010000051.1, from coordinate 28,141 downwards.
CTTCGGCAGGCCCGACGCGGCGACCACCGAGGTGGCCGGTGAGGCGACCGCTGAGACGAGCGGTGAGACGAGCGGTGAGACGAGGCGGTGAGGCGACCGCTGAAGCGACCGGTGAAAAGACCGCCGAGACGACCGGTGAGGAGGCCGTGTTCACGGGTCGGGGCGCCCCGGGAAGACTAGTGATCCCCCTAATACCACCGCGATACCGTGCGGGCACGCCGGCGTGCGGGGCAGAGCGGACGCTCACGGCGACGACAGATCCGCACCGGAGCAGGCGCCCGCGCCTCACTGGCCGTTCGGCGGTCCGACTCCCGCGATGGAGGTACGTGTGATGGGCGAGAGCCGCAAACCACTGCTGTTCGTCAGCAATCCGGGAGTCGGTGTCTTCAATCCTCTGTACGTGATCGCCGCCGAGCTGGCCCGGCGCGGCACGGAGGACCTGTGGTTCGCGACGGACGAGTCGCTCAGGGCCGACATCGAGAAGATCGAGGGGGGAGGCGGCGTGCGCTTCGCCTCGCTCGGCGAGACCGACCCGACGCACTCCCCCGCCGACTGGGACGACGAGATGTACCGGCTGGTCACCCAACGGTCCCGCTGGAAGGCGCACCACGCGGTGGTACGGCGCGGGTTCGACCCGGACGGGGGCGAGGCGAAGTATCTGGCACTCGACGCCCTGGCCGAGGAGATCGACCCGGCCCTGATGGTCTTCGACAGCGTGAACCCCCTCGGGCTCCTGATAGCGCTCAAGAGGAAGATCCCGTTCGTCCTCAGCTCGCCCTTCCTGCCGAGCAACCTGCTTCTCGCCAAGACGCCTCGCGGGTTCCCGATGATGCACACCGGGCTGCCCCTGAACATGTCGTTCCGGCAGCGCGTCGCCAACAACGTGTTCAAGATCCGGGCCGGGCTGATGTTCCTGCACCCGAAGATGCTGAGGCTCGCTCTGAAGGGCGTCGCACGGGTCAGGCAGCTCCAGCTCCCACGGGAGATGCTCAGCCCGTCGGCGAAGATCGACTGTGCCGACGCCGTCCTGTGCTACACGGTCTTCGGGCTGGAGTACCCCCTTCCCCTCCCGGACAAGTTCCACCTGGTCGGCGCCATCATCCCGCCGTTGCCCGAGGCGGAGGAGGACGGCGAGCTGTCCCGCTGGCTCGACGCCAACCCCTCCGTGGTCTACATCGGGCTCGGCACCATCACCCGGCTGACCCGCCCCGAGGTGCACGCGCTGGTGGAGGTCGCCCGCCGGCTGGACGGCAGGCACAGCGTGCTGTGGAAGCTCCCCACCGAGCAGCAGCGCATGCTCCCCCCCAGGGACGAGCTGCCGGCGAACCTCAGGATCGAGAGCTGGGTCCCCTCCCAGCTCGACGTGCTGGCCCACCCCAACGTCAGGCTCTTCTTCAACCACGGCGGCGCCAACGCCTTCCACGAGGGCCTGTACTTCGGCAAGCCGCAGATCATCCGGCCCCTGTGGGTCGACTGCTACGACCAGGCGATACGCGGCGTGGACAGCGGGGTCAGCCTCACGGTGGACGACCCGCAGACCATCGACGCCGACGACGTGGTCGCCAAGATGACCCGGCTGCTGGACGACCCCTCCTTCCGCGAGCGCGCCGAGTTCTTCGCCGAGGCGCAGCGCGAGGCCGGAGGCACCCGGGCGGCGGCCGACCTGATCCTGGGCAACCCGGCGCTGAAATGACCTGACAGGTACTGCCGAAGGACGTGGCACAGCATGGAAACGCACAGTGGCGATCCGATATCCATCGAGTTCCCGAGGCGGCGGCGCGGGCAGCTCTCCCCCCCGGACGAGTACGCCTCGCTCCGGGCGCGGCCGGGGCCGGTCAGGTCGGCGCTGCCAGGAGGCAGCGCCGTGTGGCTGGTCTCCCGGCACGACGACGTGCGCACCGTGCTCACCGACCCCCGGATCAGCGCCAGCCCCCTGCACGAGGGCTTCCCGACGATCGGGCGCAACGGGACGGTGCCCCCGCCCGACCAGATCCCCGGCTGGTTCGTCGCGTACGACCCGCCGGAGCACACCCGCTTCCGCAAGGCCCTGATCCCCGAGTTCACCGTACGGCGGGTCGCCGAGCTCCGCCCGGCCGTCCAGCGGGTCGTCGACGCCTGCATCGACGACATGCTCAACGCCGGCACCAGCGCCGACCTGGTGCCCGCGTTCGCGCTGCCGGTGCCGTCGCTGATCATCTGCGAGGTGCTCGGCGTGCCGCGTACCGACCGCGAGCTCTTCGAGTCGAGGACGCGCGTCCTGGTGACGCTCACCTCGACCGACGACGAGCGCGAGGCCGCGACCAGGGACCTGCTGCTGTACATCTCCAAGCTGATCACCATGAAGCAGCGGTTCCCCGGCAGGGACCTGACGAGCCGGCTGCTGTCGGCGGGGGTGCTCACCCCCAAGGAGATCTCCGGCGTCGCCCTGCTGCTGCTGATCGCCGGGCACGAGACGACGGCGAACAACATCGCGCTCGGCGTGGTCATGCTGCTGCTGAACCCGCAGTGGGTCGGCGCGTCGGGGGTGGTGGAGGAGGTGCTTCGCTACCTGTCCGTCGCCGACCGGGTGGCGCTCCGGGTGGCCGTCGAGGACGTCGAGATCGGCGGGCAGATGATCAGGGCCGGTGAGGGCATCGTGCCGCTCGGCGCCTCGGCGAACCACGACCCCGCCACGTTCGAGCGGGCCGACGAGTTCGACCCGAGCCGCTCGGCCCGCCACCACGTCGCGTTCGGGTACGGGGTGCACCAGTGCCTCGGGCAGAACCTCGTCAGGGTCGAGATGGAGGCCGTCTTCACGTCCCTGTTCCGGCGGATCCCGACCCTCCGGCTCGGCACCCCGGTCGAGGACCTGCCGTTCAAGTACGACGGCGTGCTGTTCGGGCTGCACGCGCTCCCGGTCCGCTGGTGACGGAGCGGGAGGCCCCGGCGGGTCGCCCGTCGGCCCCGGTCCCCCAGGGATCCCTGTTCTCCGAGGATGAGGAATGTCATGCGTGTCAACGTGAACACCCAGCACTGCGTCGGCGCCGGCCAGTGCGTGCTCATCGCGCCGGAGGTCTTCGACCAGAGCGACGAGGGAACCGTCGTACTCCTGGTCGAGGCCCCGGACGATCCGGCTCAGGCCGTCACCCGGGAGGCCGTCCTGGCCTGCCCGTCGAGGTCCATCTCGCTGGCCGACGGCTGAGGACCGTACCGAGCGGGTGACCGTGGTCTGACCGCACGAATCCGACCCGGCCGGGGGACGCACACCCGGCCGGGTCAACGTGCGTTACGGGCCGTCCCGCTCCCCCGCGGCCCCACGGCCCCGCGGCCCTGCGGCTCAGCGGCCCTGCGGCTCATTGGCCTCCGCCGTCGAGGGCCGCCCGTACCAGCTCGTCGAGTCCCATCGAGTCGAGCGCGTCACCGGCTTCCCCGTCGCCGTCGGCGTCGGCGGACCTCTCCGGGGCACCGCTCAGGTGAAGCAGCGCGTCCAGCACGCCGATCTCCCGCAGCCTGGCCATGGACAGCGACGCGAACAGCGCCCGGACCCGCGCCTCCTCCGCGTCGACGCCCGAGGCCGCGCCCGTCTCCTGCAGGAGTTCCGCGATCACGTGTTCGGCGAGGGCCTCGGGGGTCGGATAGTCGAAGATCAGCGTGGAGGGCAGCTTCAGCCCCGTCAGGGCCGTGAGCCGGTTGCGCAGCTCGATCGCGCTCAGGGAGTCGAACCCGAGGTCCCTGAACGCCTGGTCGGCACCGATCACCACGTCGCCGGAGTGCCCGAGAACCAGGGCGATCTGGCCGCGCAGCAGGTCGAGCAGCACGCCGAGCCGTTCGGGACCGGCGAGGCCGGCCAGCCTGTCCCGCAGGGCGGACGCCGACCGCGCGGCCTCCTCCCCCGAACCCGCCGGCTCGACCAGCTCGCGGTATCCCGGCAGCTCGCACAGCAACCGGCTGGGCCGTCCCGCCGTGTAGGAGCGGACGAACCGCTCGTGCTCGATGTCGGCGACCACCGCGACCGGCTCGCCCCCGGCGACGAGGCCGCTCAGCGCGGCGACCGCCAGCTCGGGGTCCATCGGGCGTACGCCCATGCGCCGGGACGCCTCCTGCGCGGCGGCCGCCTCCGCCATGCCGCCGCCCGCCCAGGCCCCCCACGCCACCGCCGTGGCCGCCAGCCCGCGCTCGCGCCGCCGCTCGGCCAGGCCGTCCAGCACCGCGTTGGCGGCGGCGTAGTTGCCCTGGCCGGGGCTGCCGATCGCACCCGCCGCGGACGAGAACAGCACGAACACCGGCAGGTCCAGGTCTCGCGTCAGCTCGTCCAGCACGAGCGCCGGTGCCACCTTGGCGCGGAACACCGTCTCGAACCGCTCCCGGGTCAGGCCGTCCACCACGCCGTCGTCGACCACTCCCGCGGCGTGCACCACACCGGTCAGCGGGTACTCGGCCGGGATGCCCGCCAGTACGGCGGCCAGCGCGTCCGGGTCGGCCGCGTCGCAGGCCGCGACGGTCACCCGGGCGCCCAGTCCAGCCACCTCGTCACACAGTTCGGCGACCCCGGGGGCCTCCATCCCCCTCCGTCCGACCAGCACCAGGTGCTCCGCGCCGCGCCGGGCCAGCCACCGGGCCAGGTGCCCGCCGAGCGCGCCGGTGCCGCCGGTGATCAGTACGGTCCCGGACGGCGTCCACTCGCCGGGCTCGCCGGCCTGGCCGCTCTGACCGCTCTGGCCGTGCTGGCCCGCGGGGTCGCGCACCAGCCGCCGGGCGTACGTCCCGGTGGGCCGGACGGCGAGCTGGTCCTCGCCGTCCATCCCGGCCAGCACGCTCGCCAGCCGCCGCGCCGCTGCCCGGTCGAGGTCCTCCGGCAGGTCGATCAGGCCGCCCCACCGCTGCGGGTGCTCCAGCGCCGCGACCCGGCCGAGCCCCCAGACGGCGGCCTGCGCCGGATCGCGCAGGACGTCGCCGGGACCGGCCGCGACCGCGCCCCGGGTGAGGCACCACAGCGGCGCGTCGACGCCTGCGTCGCCCAGCGCCTGGATCAGCAGGGCCGTCAGCGCGAGCCCGCCGGGAAGCGCCGTGTTCCCAAGGTTCCCAAGGTTCCCAAGGTTCCCGGCGTCCCCGGCGTCCCCGGCGTCCCCGGTGACCGTGGGCTTCCGCAACGCCAGCAGGGAGACCACCCCGGCGAACGGCCGGTCGCCCGAGTGCGCGCCCAGCCACCCGGCCAGCGCGGCCCGGTCCTCGGGTACGGCGGCGAGGTCGGCCACCTCCATGCGGACCGTGTCGGCACCGAGCGCGCCGACCACCGAGTCCGTCCAGGCGTCCCCGGCGAGTTCCTCGGGGAGCACCACCAGCCAGGGGCCTGTCCGCGAGGTCCCGGGCGCTGCCGCGCCGTCACCGGTGAGAGCCGTCCAGGCGATCCGGTACCGCCAGGCGTCCACGGTGGACCTCCGGCGCCGCTCCCTGCGCCACGACGACAGCCCCGGCAGCACCTTGGTCAGCGCCTCGCCGTCCACGTCGAGCCTCGACGCCAGCTCCTTGGCGTCCTCCTCTTCGACCGCCGCCCAGAACTCGGCGTCCACCGGGTCCACCAGGCCGCCCGGGTCCGCCGCGCGGGCCGGGCCCGGGTGTCCCGCGTCGGGCCAGAACCGCTCGTGCTGGAAGGCGTACGTCGGCAGGTCCACCGGCCGGGCGCCGGTACCCGCGAAGATCGAGTTCCAGTCGGGGCTCATCCCGTGCACGTGCAGCCGGGCGAGCGCGGCGACGAGGGTCCGGTGCTCGTCGCGGTCCTTGCGCAGCAGGGAGACCAGCTCGGCTTCGGCCTCCGCCGGGAGGGTGTCACGGGCCATCGCGGTCAGGGTCGCGTCCGGACCGACCTCGACGTAGCGGGTCACCCCCGCCTCGTGCGCCGCCCGGATCCCGTCGGCGAACCGTACGGCGCCCCGCACGTGCGCCACCCAGTGATCCGGGGAGCACAGCTCCTCCGTGACGGCGCCGCCGGTCACGTTCGAGATCACCGCGATGCGCGGCGTGGAGTAGGAGAGTCCTTCGGCGACCGCGCGGAAGTCCGCCAGCATCGGCTCCATCAGCGGCGAGTGGAACGCGTGCGAGACCCGCAGCCGCCTCGTCCGGCGCCCGCCGCCCGCCAGCGCGGCCGCCACGTCGAGCACCGCCCGCTCCACCCCGGCGATCACCACGGACTCCGGGCCGTTGACCGCGGCGACGGAGACCCGGTCCTCGTACCCGGACAGCGCCCGCAGCACCTCCTCCTCGCCCGCCTGGACGGCGACCATCGCGCCACCGGCCGGAAGCCCTTGCATGAGCGCGCCCCTGGCCGCCACCAGCGTGCAGGCGTCCTCGAGGGAGAGCACGCCCGCGACGTGCGCCGCGGCCAGCTCGCCGACCGAGTGCCCGATCAGCACGTCGGGGGTGAGACCCCAGGACTCCAGCAGGCGGAACAGGGCCACCTCGACCGCGAACAGCGCCGGCTGGGTCCACCCGGTCTCGTCGAGCAGTTCGGCCTCGGGCGTGCCCGCCGGGGCGAACAGGATCTCCCGCAGCGGGCGGTCCAGCCCGGCGTCCAGGCGCGCCAGCACGGCGTCGAGCGCGTCGGCGAAGACGGGGAACCTGTCGTAGAGCTCGCGGCCCATCCCCGCCCGCTGGCTGCCCTGGCCGGTGAACAGGAACGCCGTCCTGCCCGGCCTCCCGGCCCGGCCGTCGATCACGTGGGGGGCCGGGTTCCCGTCCGCCGCCGCCATCAGGCCGTCCACCAGCTCCGCACGGTCACCGGCCAGGACGACGAGCCGCTGCCGGAAGCTCGACCGGGTGGTGGCCAGGGAGTACGCGACGTCGGCCAGTCCGGCGCCGGGGTGCTCGGCGAGGTGGTCGAGCAGGCGCAACGCCTGCGCCCGCACCGCGACCGGGTCCTTGGCCGACAACGGAACCGGCAGGAGCCCGGGAACCACCCCGCCGATCCCCATGACGCCCCCGAGCGGCTCGGCAGACCCGGCGGCTCCAGCGGCCCCGGACGGCTCGACGGACATGGACGGATCGACGGCTTCTGACGGATCGGCGACCCCGGATCGCGCGACAGACCCTGACGGATCGGCGACCCCGGATCGCGCGACGTCCCTTGACGACTCGACGGACATGGACGACTCACCGGACCCTGACGGATCGGCGGAGGCGGGCGATCCGGTGCGATCGGCGGGGGGTGCCTCCTCGATGATCACGTGTGAGTTCGTGCCGGTGGCCCCGAAGGACGAGATCCCGGCCCGGCGCGGGCGTCCGGAGTCGGGCCACGGCCTGGACTCGGTCAGCGGTTCCACCGCGCCCGCCGACCAGTCCACGTGCGAGGACGGCGTGTCCAGGTGCAGCGTCCTCGGCGCCACCCCGTGCCTGATGGCCATGACCATCTTGATCAGTCCGGCGACCCCGGCCGCCGCCTGCGTGTGCCCGATGTTGGACTTGATCGACCCGAGCAGCACCGGCCGTTCGCGGTCCTGGCCGTAGGTCTCCAGCAGGGCCTGCGCCTCGATCGGGTCGCCCAGCCTGGTGCCCGTGCCGTGCGCCTCCACCACGTCCACCTCGGACGGGGTCAGCCCGGCGGCGGTCAGGGCACGGTGGATCACCCTCCGCTGCGACGGGCCGCTCGGCGCGGTGAACCCGTTGGAGGCGCCGTCCTGGTTGACGGCCGAGCCGCGCAGGACCGCCAGCACGCGATGGCCGTTGCGCCGGGCGTCCGACAGGCGTTCGACGACGAGCATGCCGACGCCCTCCGACCAGCCCGTGCCGTCGGCGGCGTCGGAGAACGCCTTGCACCGGCCGTCCGGGGAGAGCGCCCCCATCTCGCCGAACTCGACGAAGCCCACCGGGGTGGACATCACGGTGACCCCGCCGGCCAGGGCGAGCGAGCACTCCCCGGACCTCAGCGCCTGCGCGGCCAGGTGCAACGCCACCAGCGACGAGGAGCAGGCGGTGTCCGCGGTCACCGAGGGCCCCACCAGGCCGAAGGTGTAGGAGAGCCGGCCGGAGATCACGCTGGCCGCCTGGGCCGTCTGCGCGTGGCCCCGATGGTCCCGGGGCGGCTGGTAGTCGCCACCGGTGGCGCCGACGTAGACGCCCACATCGCCGCCCCGCAGGCCGGCGGGGTCGATGCCCGCCCGCTCGAACGCCTCCCAGGCGGCTTCGAGCACCAGCCGCTGCTGCGGGTCCATCACCATCGCCTCGCGGGGCGAGATGCCGAAGAAGCCCGGGTCGAAGTCGGCGACGTCGTAGAGGAAGCCGCCTCCGGCCGCCGTACTGCGGCCACGCCCGTCGGCGCCCCCGCCGGACAGGGCGGCCAGGTCCCAGCCCCGGTCGGCGGGGAACGCGCCGACCGCGTCCACCTCGCCGGCGACCAGCCGCCACAGGTCCTCCGGCGAGCGGACGCCGCCCGGATACCGGCAGCTCATGCCGACGATGACGATCGGGTCGTCCGCGAGCCCGTACGGCACGGGCGCCCGGCTCCCCTCGCCGGAGCTTCCCGCGCCGGGGCTCTCCTCGCCGAGTACCAGGCCCGCCAGGTGCTCGGCGAGCTCCACCGGTGTCGGGTGGTCGAAGACGAGCGTGGCGGGCAGGGTGAGCCCGGTCTCGGCGTTGAGCCGGTTGCGCAGGTCGACCGCGGTGAGGGAGTCGAACCCGAAGTCCCTGAAGGCCCGGTCGGCCTCGATCTCGGCGCCGTCCGCGTGGCCGAGGACCGAGGCGGCCCTGGTCACCACCAGTTCGAGGACGAGGCCCTTACGTTCGGCCGCCGGCAGCCCGAGGAGACGGCTCCGGAGCGCGTCCGCCACGGTGGGCTCGCCGTCGCGGGCGCCGCCGCCCGCCGCCTCGATCGCCCGCCGGGCCCGGGGCAGCTCGTCCAGCAGCGGGGTCGGCCGCAACGCGAGGAAGGCCGGGGCGAACCGGTCCCAGTCCACGTCGGCGACCGTCACCGCGCTCTCGCCGCCCGCGACGACCCGGCCCAGCGCGCCGAGCGCGAGCTCGGGCGCCAGGGCGGGCAGCCCGTTCGCCCGCAGGTGCAGGTCCATTCCCCTGTCGGCGGTCACGCCGCCGTCCGCCCACGCCGACCAGGACACGGCGGTCCCCACCGCGCCCCGGGCGCGGCGCGCCTCGACCAGCGCCTCCCGGACCGCCTCCGCCGCGGCGGCGACCCCTCTCCCCGCCACTCCCCAGACGCCGGAGAGCGAGCAGAACAGCACGAACGCGTCCAGCTCCCGATCTCCCAGCAGGGAGTCCAGGTGCACGGCCCCGGCGGCGCGGGCCGCGGCGGCCGCGGCCAGGTCCGCGGGTTCGGTCCCTTCCAAGGGGATGGCCTTCGCCGGTTCCTCGGCGTGGACGACCGCGTCCGGCGGGAACTCGGCCAGCAGGGCGGCCACGGCCTCCCGGTCCGCCAGGTCGCAGTACCTGACCGTCACCCGGGAATCCATACCGGCGGGCTCCACCCGGCCGGCGACCCCCGGCGACCCCGCGGCCCCTACCCGAGCGGCGACCTCTCCCGCCCCTGCGAACACCTCCGCCTCTGCGGGCTCCGTCTGGGCGGGGGGACCGGCCAGTACGACCCGGTCGGCGCCCGCGTCGGCCAGCCAGCGGGCGACGCGCTCCCCGGCGGCTCCCGTGTCCCCGGCGACCAGCACCGTGCCGCGAGGCCGCCAGGACCGGTCGGCGTCCCCGGCGGGGGCCGGGACCGGGACGATCCTGCGGCCGAACACCCCGGAGGCGCGCACGGCGACCTCGCCCTCGCCGTCCGGGCCACCGGCCAGCACGCCGGCGAACCGGGCGACGGCCCGCCGGTCGAGCGACGCGGGCAGGTCGATCATGCCTCCCCAGCGCCGGGGGTGCTCCAGCGCCGCCACCCGTCCCAGGCCCCAGACCGCGGCCTGACCCGGGCTCGGCGGCCCGTCGGACCGGCCCACCGACACCGCGCCCCGGGTGACGCACCACAGCGGCGCGTCGACACCGGCGTCCCCCAGCGCCCGCACCAGCGCGGCCGTCAACGCCACCCCGAGCAGGCCGTTCTCATGCGAACCGTCTTCAACCAGGCCGTTCTCAACCAAACCGTCGCCTCCCGTACCGGCGAGGGCCAGCAGGGAGATCACCCCCGTCGGCGCCCGGCCTCCCGCGTCCGGATCGTCGAGCAGTTCGGCGAGCCGGGCGGCCAGCCTCGCGTGGTCGGTGTCCGTGACGTCGAGACGCGTCAGGGTGCCGGCACCCGCCAGGGCGGCGCCCACGGCGTCGAGCGCCTCGGCCCACGGCCCCTCCCCGGACCGGCCGGCCGGGACGGCCACCAGCCACCTTCCACCCGGGACGGCGGACGGCACGGCGGCCAGGGGTTTCCACGACACCCGGTAGCTCCAGGAGTCCACGAGCGTGCGCTCGCGGCGCGAGCGGCGCCAGGACGACAGCGCGGGCAGTACCGCCGACAGCGAGTCCTTCTCCAGGTCCAGGGTGGCCGCCACGGAGGCCAGGTCCGCACGCTCGATCGCGGCCCAGAACTCGGCGTCCACCGGATCCCCCGCCGCGCCATCGGCCGGGGCGGCGGCCTCGGGCCAGTACCTCCTGCGCTGGAAGGCGTACGTGGGCAGGTCGACGCGGCGCGCGCCGCACCCGGTGAAGAAGGAGCGCCAGTCCACCGGCACCCCGTGGACGTGCAACCGGGCCAGCGCGTCCACGACCGCCGCCTCCTCGCCGCGGTCCTTGCGCAGCATCGGCACGACCAGGGTCCCGGCCTCGGTGCCGTCGGCCGCGAGGCAGTGCTGGGCCAGCGCGGACAGCACGCCGTCCGGGCCGACCTCGACGAACGTGCTCACGCCGGAACCGCGCAGGGTACGCACGCAGTCGGCGAAGCGGACCGCCTGCCGGGCGTGGTCGACCCAGTAGCCGGGCGAGCAGAGCCGCTCGACGGCGACCGGCTCGCCCGTCAGGCCGGAGACGAGCGGGATGGCCGGCGGCGAGAACCCGATCCCCCGCACGGCCCGGCGGAACTCCTCCAGCATGGGGTCCATCAACGGCGAGTGGAACGCGTGGCCGACGGCGAGCCGGGTGGCCTTGCGGCCCTCGGCCGCGAACCGGGCCGCGATCTCGGTGACCGCTCCCTCCGCCCCGGCGATCACCACCGCCGACGGCCCGTTGACCGCGGCGATCGACACCTCGTGCTCGCGCCCGGCGAGCATCGGGAGGACCTCGTCCTCGGTGGCCCGCAGGGAGACCATCGCGCCCCCGGCCGGCAGCGCCTGCATCAGGCGTCCCCTGGCGGCGACCAGGGTGCAGGCGTCGGCCAGCGTCAGCACGCCGGCGACGTGCGCCGCGGCGATCTCGCCGATCGAGTGCCCGGCCACCAGGTCCGGGCGCAGTCCCCACGACTCCGCCAGGCGGAACAGGGCCACCTCGACCGCGAACAGCGCGGGCTGCGTCCAGCGGGTCCGGTCGAGCAGCTCGGCCTCGGGCGAGCCCGCCTCGGCGAACAGGATCGTCCGCAGCGGATGGTCCAGCTCGACGTCGAACTGCGCGAGCACCACGTCCAGTGCCTGCGCGAACACCGGGAACCTGGCGTACAGCTCCCGGCCCATGCCGGGGCGCTGGGAGCCCTGCCCGGTGAAGAGCATCGCCGACCTGCCCGCCACGGCGGTGGCCTCGCCGCGCGCGATCTCCGACACGCCGTCCGCGGTGGCCAGCAGCACCGCGCGGTGCCGGAACATCGACCGGCTCGCCAGCGAGTAGCCGACGTCCACCGGATCGAGGTCGCGGTCGGCGGCCGGTACCCGGTCGAGCTGGGCCCGCAGCGCCTCCCGGGTCCGGCCGGAGACGACCCACGGCACGACCGCGGGAACCGTCCCCCCACCGGGCCGCTCGCCGGACGGCGGCTCGTCCGGGGGCGCCTGCTCCAGGATGACGTGGGCGTTGGTGCCGCTGATCCCGAAGGCGGAGACGCCGGCCCGCAGCGGCCGCTCCTTCCGCGTCCAGGGCCGGGGCTCGGTCAGCAGCTCGACGGCCCCGGACGACCAGTCCACGTGCGACGCCGGTACCTCGGCGTGCAGCGTCCTGGGCAGCAGGCCGTGCCGCATGGCCAGCACCATCTTGATCACACCGGCGACGCCCGCCGCCGCCTGCGTGTGGCCCAGGTTGGACTTGATCGATCCCAGCCACAGCGGGTGGTCCCGCTCCTGGCCGTACGTCGCCAGCAGGGCCTGCGCCTCGATCGGGTCGCCCAGCGGCGTGCCGGTGCCGTGCGCCTCCGCCGCGTCGACCTCGGCCGGGGACAGTCCCGCCGCGGCCAGCGCCTGGCGGATAACCCGCTGCTGTGAGGGGCCGTTCGGCGCGGTCAGGCCGTTGGAGGCGCCGTCCTGGTTCACCGCCGACCCGCGTACGACGGCGAGGACCGGGTGGCCGCCGCGCCGCGCGTCCGACAGGCGTTCCAGCACGAGCACGCCGACGCCCTCCGACCACCCGGTGCCGTCGGCGGCGTCGGAGAACGCCTTGCACCGCCCGTCGGGCGCCAGGCCGCCCTGGACGCTGAACTCGACGAACGAGTCGGGGCTCGACATCACCGAGACGCCGCCCACCAGCGCGAGCGAGCACTCCCCGCCGCGCAGGGCCTGCGCGGCCCAGTGCAGGGCGACCAGGGAGGACGAGCACGCGGTGTCGACGGTGATGGCGGGCCCCTCCAGCCCCAGCGTGTAGGACAGCCGTCCCGACATGACGCTCGCCGTGGTGCCGGTGGCCACGTGTCCCTGCACGTCCGCGCCGGACCCCTTGAGCAGGCCGACGTAGTCCTGGCCGTTGGTGCCCACGAAGACGCCGCCGTCGCTGCCCCGCAGGTCGAGGGGGTCGATGCCGGCCCGCTCCAGCGCCTCCCAGGACGCCTCCAGCACCAGGCGCTGCTGCGGGTCCATCGCCAGCGCCTCGCGCGGCGAGATGCCGAAGAACTCGGCGTCGAACTCGGTCGCGTCCCGCAGGAAGCCGCCGACGCCCGTGGCCGACATGCCCCCGGCGAGCGCCTCCAGGTCCCACCCTCTGTCGTCGGGGAACGGGGACACGCCCTCCCCGCCGTCCACCAGCAGCCGCCACAGCTCCTCGGGGGAGCTCACCCCGCCGGGGAACCGGCAGCTCATGCCGACGATCACGATGGGATCGCCCTCGTCGGCGCGGGCCCGCGCGTCCTGCGTACGGCCGGCCGTCCCGGCGCGCGGCAGCGAGCCGAGCAGCTCGGCCAGCAGGAAGTCCGCCAGCGCGGCCGGGGTGGGATAGTCGAACACCAGCGTCGCCGGCAGGGTGAGTCCCGTCGCCGCCACCAGCACGTTGCGCAGCTCGACGGTGGTCAGCGAGTCGAAGCCCAGCTCCCTGAAGGGGCGGTCCGGCGCGACGCCGTCGGTGTCGGCGTGGCCGAGCACGGCGGCCACGCAGCCGCGCAGCAGGTCCAGGACGGTCCGGCCCCGCTCGGCGGCGGACAGCCCGGCCAGCCGCCGCCGGAACTCCGGCTCGGTCGTGGCGGCCTCGCCCCCTGTGGCGCCCGCGGCCCCGGCGCCCGGCACCGCTGTACCCGGCACCGCGACGGCGGCGGCCACCTCGGGCAGGTCGCCCACCAGCGGGTTGTGCCGGATCATCGCGAAGGCGCCGGCGAACCGGGACCAGTCGACGTCGGCGACGGTCAGCGTCGTGTCGTCCTGCTCGATCGCCTGCCGCAACGCGAGGATCGCCAGGTCCGGGGGCATCATCTCCAGCCCGCCCCGGCGCATCCGGTTCTCCACGCCGGCCGCGTCCGCCGCCATGCCCGCCCCGGCCCACGGCCCCCAGGCGATCGACGTCGCCGCGAGCCCCCGCGCGCGCCGGTGCTCCGCCAGCGCGTCGAGCACGGCGTTCGCGGCCGCGTAGTTTGCCTGCCCCGGCGAGCCGAAGGTGGCGGACGTGGAGGAGAACAGCACGAACGCCCGCAGGTCCATGTGCTCGGTCAGCTCGTGCAGGGTGAGCGCGGGGACCGCCTTCGACCGCATGACCGAGGAGAGGCGTTCCGGCGTCAGCCCGTCCAGCACCCCGTCGTCGACCACGCCCGCCGCGTGGAAGACCGCGGTCAGCGGGTGGGCCTCCGGGATCCCGGTCAGCACGGCGGCCACGGCGTCGCGGTCGGCGACGTCGCAGGCCACGACGCCGACCTCGGCGCCGAGGCCGGTCAGCTCGTCCCGCAGTTCGGCCGCGCCGGGGGCGTCCGGCCCGCGCCGCCCGGCCAGCAGGACGTGCGCGGCACCCGCGCGGGCCACCCAGCGGGCGACCCGCGCCCCGAGCGCGCCGGTACCTCCCGTGATCAGCACGGTGCCCCCGCCGAAGGACCCGGCGCTCGCGCCGTTCGACGAGGCGCCCGCACCGGCCGTGGCGGCGTCCGGCGAGACGGCCGGAGCCGCGTCCGGCGAGACGTCCGAGGCCGCGTCCGGCAAGGCGTTCGAGGCCGCGTCCGGCGAACCGGCCGGGACCGCGATCGGCGAGGAGAGCTCCCGTGCGGCGGGGTTCTCGCCGATCGGGGCGTGCGTCAGGCGGCGGCCGAAGACCCCCGAGGGGCGTACGGCGAGCTGGTCCTCACCCTTGAGACCCGAGCCCTTGAGACCAGAGCCCTCGACACCGGAGCCCTCGAGCCCGGACAGCGCGTCGACCAGGCGGGAGATCGTGCCGGGGTCGAGGTCCTCCGGCAGGTCGACCAGCCCGCCCCACAGGTGCGGCTGCTCCAGCGCCACGGACCGGCCGAGACCCCACACGGCGGCCTGTACCGGCCGGGACACCCGCTCCGAGCGTCCCACCGACACCGCGCCACGGGTCACGCACCACAGGGGCGCCTCGGCCCCGGCGTCGCCGAGGGCCTGCGCCAGCGCGACCGTCGCCGCCAGGCCGGCGGGCACCCCCGGGCAGCCGTCGACGTCCCGCTCGTCCAGGGCCAGCAGCGACACGATCCCTGCGGGCCGGGGTCCGGCGGAGCACAGCTCCCGTATCCGTACGGCCAGCGCCGCCCGGTCGGGTTCGGCGACCTCGATCCGGTCGGCCTCCGCGCCCAGCGCGCCCGCCAGCGAGGCCGCCCACTCCTCGGACGCGTACCTCGCCGGGATCACCACGAGCAGCCGGGCCCGCCCGTCCGGGGAGGGCTCGATGGGCGGTGACCAGGGCAGCGGCTTCCAGACGGACCGGTAGCGCCAGCCGTCCACGGCGGAGCGCTCCCGCCGCCGGCGGCGCCACGAGGACAGTGCGGGCAGCAGCGTCTCCAGCGCGCCGCCGTCGACGCCCAGCCCCTCCGACAGCGCCGCCGCGTCGCCGCGCTCCACCGCGTCCCAGAAGTCCGTGTCCGCCGCCGCGCCGGAGGGCGCGGGCAGGACCCCCGCCCCGGCGTCCGGCCAGAACCGCCGTCGCTGGAAGGTGTACGTCGGCAGGTCGACCGTCTCGGCGCCCGTACCGGCGAAGAACCCTCGCCAGTCCACGTCGACGCCCCGGGTGTGCAGCCGGGCCATCGCGTCCGTGAGCGCCCGGTCCTCACCCCGGTCCCGGCGCGCCGCCGGAACCGTCCGGACGTCCGGGCGGTCGGCGAGGCAGTCGGCGGCGATGGCCGTGAGCACGGCGTCGGGGCCGAGTTCGAGGAACGTGACGACGCCCTGCTCCGCGAGCCGGCGCACGCCGTCGCCGAAGCGGACCGGCCGCCGGATGTGCTCCACCCAGTACTCGGGCGAGCAGAGCTGCTCGGCCGTCGCCGGCTCGCCGGTCACGTTCGAGATGACCGGGATCTCCGGCGGCGCGTACGACAGGCCGCGCGCGACCCGGCCGAAGTCGTCGAGCATCGCCTCCATGCGCGGGGAGTGGAAGGCGTGGGAGACCTGGAGCCGCCTGGTCCTGCGCCCCCCGGCGGCGAGCCGGGCCGCGATCTCCAGGACGGGGTCCTCCTCGCCCGCGACGACGAGCGAGGCGGGGCCGTTGACCGCCGCGATCGACACCTGGTCCTCGCGCCCGGCCAGCAGCGGCAGCACCTCCTCCTCGCGGGCCTCCAGGGCGACCATCGCCCCGCCCTCGGGCAGCGCCTGCATCAGGCGCGCGCGGGCCGCCACCAGGGTGCACGCGTCCGGCAGCGACAGCACGCCGGCGACGTGCGCCGCGACGATCTCCCCGACCGAGTGGCCCGTGAGGTGGCCGGGCCGCACGCCCCACGATTCGAGCAGCCGGAACAGGGCCACCTCGAAGGCGAACAGCGCGGGCTGGGTGTAGCCGGTCTCGTCCAGCAGGGCGGCCTCGGCCGTGCCCGCCGGGGCGAACAGCACCTCGCGCAGCGGGCGGTCCAGGTCCGCGTCCAGGTGGGAGAGCACCTCGTCGAGCGCGTCGGCGAACGCCGGGAAGCGGCCGTACAGCTCGCGGCCCATTCCCGCGCGCTGGCCGCCCTGCCCGGTGAACATGAAGGCCAGCGAGCCGTGGACGGCGGTGCCGTGGACGACGGCCCCCGGGACGGCGCCCTCCGGGGTCTCCCGGGCCAGTGCCCGCAACCCGTCGACGATCTCCTGGCGCTCCCGCCCGACCAGGACCGCGCGCCGGTCGAGGTGGGACCGCGAGGTCGCCAGGGAGAAGGCGACGTCCGTGGGGTGGAGGCCGGGCGACCCCTCCAGCAGGGACGCCAGCCGTCCCGCCTGGTCGCGCAGGGCCGGCTCGTTCTTCCCCGACACCAGCACGGGGACGACGACGGGCTCGGCCGTCCTCGCGCGCGCGGCGACCGGCGGCGCCTCCTCCAGCACCGCGTGGGCGTTGGTGCCGCTGAGCCCGAACGACGACACCCCGGCCCGGCGCGGACGACCGTTCCGCGCCCACTCCCTCGGCTCGGTGAGCAGCTCGACGGAACCCGCGCTCCAGTCCACGTGCGACGACGGGGTGTCCGCGTACAGGGTCCTGGGCAGCAGGTCGTGCCGCATCGCCATGACCATCTTGATCACTCCGGCGACGCCGGAGGCCATCTGGGTGTGCCCGATGTTGGACTTGACCGAGCCCAGCAGCAGCGGGCGGTCCCGGTCCTGGCCGTAGGTCGCGAGCAGCGCCTGCGCCTCGATCGGGTCGCCCAGCGCCGTGCCGGTGCCGTGGCCCTCCACCGCGTCGACGTCCGCCGCCGAGAGCCCGGCGTTGGCCAGCGCCTGCCTGATCACCCGCTGCTGGGAGGGGCCGTTCGGCGCGGTCAGCCCGTTGGACGCGCCGTCCTGGTTGATCGCCGACCCGCGGATGACCGCGAGGATCGGGTGCCCGTTGCGCTCGGCGTCGGACAGCCGCTCCACCAGCAGCAGGCCGACCCCCTCGGCCAGGCTCATCCCGTCCGCCGAGTCGGAGTACGCCTTGCACCGGCCGTCGGGGGCCATCGCCCGCTGCCTGCTGAACCCGATGAAGGCGTCGGGGGTGGACATCACGGTCACCCCGCCCGCCAGGGCGAGCGAGCTCTCCCCGTCGCGCAGCGACTGGCAGGCCAGGTGCAGCGCCACCAGCGACGACGAGCAGGCGGTGTCCAGCGTGACGGCCGGGCCCTCCAGCCCGAACAGGTACGACACCCGGCCCGACAGCACGCTGGAGATGGTCCCGGTGATCAGGTGGCCCTCCAGGCCCTCCCGCCCCCCGGCCATCGCCGCGCTGTAGTCCTGGTAGCTGGACCCGATGAAGGTGCCGGTCAGGCTGCCGCGCAGCGACGCGGGGGCGATCCCGGCCCGCTCTGCGGCCTCCCAGGCCGTCTCCAGCAGCAGACGCTGCTGCGGGTCCATCGCCAGCGCCTCGCGCGGCGAGATCCCGAAGAAGTCGGCGTCGAACTCCGCCGCGTCGTGCAGGAAGCCGCCCCAGGTGGAGTACGTCTTGCCGGACCGGCCGGGGTCGGGGTCGTAGAGCCCCTCGGCGTCCCAGCCCCGGTCGCCGGGGAACCCGGAGATCGCGTCGACCCCGTCGGCCACGACCTGCCACAGCCGTTCCGGCGAGCTGACCCCGCCCGGGTAGCGGCAGGCCATCCCGATGATCGCGATCGGCTCGTCGGAGGCGGCCCGCGCCGGGCCCGCCACGGCCGCCGGGCCGCCGCGCGTCCCGGCGATCGCGGTGCGCAGGAACCCCGCCAGCGCCTCCAGGTTCGGGTGGTCGAACACCAGCGTGCTGGGCAGCGTCAGGCCCGTCGCGCCGGCCAGCCGGTTGCGCAGGTCGACCGCGGTCACCGAGTCGAAGCCCATGTCCCGGAACGCCTGCCGCTCGGCGACGGCGTCGGCCGAGGAGTGTCCCAGCACGGCCGCCGCCTGGGCGCGTACCAGCTCCAGCAGCAGGCGGTCCCGCTCGGAGGCGGGCAGCCCGCGCAGCCGGGTGACGAACTCCCCGTCGCCCGCCGGGACGGCCGGCCGCTCGGAGGTCTCGGTCAGCAGCCGCACGGCGGGCACCTCGCAGAACAGCCGGCTCGGCCGTACGGAGGTGAAGACCGGGAAGTACCGCTCCCAGTCGACGTCGGCGATCGCCAGCACGGTCTCCTCGCCGGCCAGCGCCTGCCGGAACCCTTCGAGCGCCAGGTCCGGCTCCATGAACACGAGCCCGCTGCGCCGGATCTGCTCGGGATCGACCCGCCCGAGGTCGCGGTCGTCGGACCAGATGCCCCAGGAGATCGAGGTGGCCGGCAGCCCCCGGGCGCGCCGGTTCTCGGCCAGCGCGCCGAGGTAGGCGTTGCCCGCCACGTACGCCGCGTGCCGCCCGCTTCCCCACATCCCGGCCGTCGAGGAGAACAGCACGAAGTCGTCGAGCTCGTCGGGGTCCAGCAGCTCGTCCAGGTGCCGGGCACCGGTGACCTTGGCCCGTACCACCTCGGCGAACGCCTCCATGGTGGTGTCCCGCAGCGCGTGCAGCTCGATGGAGGCGGCGGCGTGCACCACCGTGCGGACGGTGTGGCCCTCCTCCCGCAACCGCGCGAGCAGGGCGGCGACGGAGTCGCGGTCGGACACGTCGCACGCGGCCATCGTGGCGCTCGTGCCGAGCTCGGCCAGCTCCGCCAGCAGCTCGGCCGCGCCGGGGGCGTCCATGCCCCGGCGGCTGGTGAGCACCACGTGCTCGGCCCCCTCGGCCGCGAGCCAGCGGGCCAGGTGCGGGGCGAGCGTCCCGGTGCCGCCGGTCACCAGGGTGCTCCCGCGCAGTCTCCCCCCGCGCGACGGCTCCCGCCCGGCCCCGGGTTCCGGCGCCGGTGCCGGTACCACCCGGCGGGCGAACAGGCCGGAGGGCCGGATCGCGAGCTGGTCCTCGCCGCCGCCCGCGAGGACGCTCGCCAGGCGCCGCGCCGCGCGCTGGTCGAGCGTCCCCGGCAGGTCGACGACGCCGCCCCACCGTCGCGGGTGCTCCAGCGCGGCCGTCCAGCCCACGCCGTGGACCTGCGCCTGGACGGGGTTGGTCAGCGGATCCGACCGGCCGGTGGAGACCGCGCCACGGGTGAGGCACCACAGGGGCGCGTCGATGTCCGCGTCCCCCAGGGCCTGCACGAGCGCGACGGTCAGCGCCAGGCCCGCGGCCAGCTCGGGGTGCCGCTCGGCGGGCCCTTCGGCGAGGGCCAGCAGGGACACCACGCCGGAGACGTCGCCCGGCATGTCACCCGGTGTGTCGTCCGGCGCGTCGTCCGGTATGTCGCCCGGCGCGTCGTTCGACGCCCCGGCCAGCACGCGCGCCAGCAGGACGCGGTCCGTGCACGACCCGTCGAGCACGACCCTGCGGACCCGCGCGCCGTGCGCGGCCAGCGCGTCGGCGACGTCACCCGTGATGCCATCACCCGCGTGATCTTCCGTGGTGACGAGCAGCCACGTGCCGGACAGGGCGGCGGGGGCGAAGCCGGTCACCGGCCGCCACGCGACGCGGTAGCGCCAGGAGTCCACGGTGGACCGGGCCCGCCGGCGGCGGCGCCAGGACGACAGCGCGGGCACCACCTCGGCCAGCGCGCCCGTGCCCACCTCCAGCCCCGAGGCCAGCGCGTCGAGGTCCTCCCGTTCCACCGCCGCCCAGAACCGCTCGTCCGCCGGGTCCGCCGCACCGGCCACCGGGGCCTCGGCGCGCCGTATCCAGAAAGGCTCCCGCTGGAAGGCGTACGTCGGCAGCTCCACCCGGTGGGCGCCCGTGCCCTCGAAGGCCGCTCGCCAGTCGACCGGCACGCCGCGCACGAACACCTCGGCCAGGGAGGTCAGGAAGCGCTCCGTGCCGCCCTGGTCGCGGCGCAGGGTCCCGGCGACCACCGTGCCCCTTCCCGGCTCGCTCGCCTCCTCGGCCGTCTCCTGGATCGCGCCCGTCAGCACCGGGTGCGGGCTGACCTCGATGAACGCCCGGTACCCGGCGGCCAGCAGGCACCGCACCGCGGGCTCGAACCGGACGGTTCGCCGCAGGTTGCGGTACCAGTAGTCCGCGTCCAGCTCCGTGCCCTCCAGCCACTCCCCGGTCACCGTGGACAGGAACGGCACCTCGGCCCGCTCCGGCCGGATCGCCGACAGGGCCGGTGGCAGCTCCTCCTGGAGCCGCTCGACATGGGCCGAGTGCGACGCGTAGTCGACCGCGACCCGCCTGGCCCGTACCCCCTCCTCGGTCAGCCCCCGCGCCAGCTCGTCGAGCGCGTCGGGATCGCCGCACACCACGACCGAACGCGGCCCGTTCACCGCGGCGACCGAGATCCGCCCGCCCCAGGGGCGCAGCCTCTCCTCGACGTCCGGCGGCGCGAGGGCGACCGACATCATCCCCCCGGCACCGGCCAGTCGCCGCGCGATGGCCCGGCTGCGCACCGCCACCACCCGCGCGGCGTCGTCCAGGGACAGCGCGCCCGCCACGCAGGCGGCGGCGATCTCCCCCTGGGAGTGCCCGATCACCGCGTCGGGCTCCACCCCGTGGGCACGCCACATCGCCGCCAGCGAGACCATCACCGCGAACGACACCGGCTGCACGACGTCCACCCGGTCCAGCGACGGCGCGCCCTCCACCTGGCGCAGCACGTCGGCCAGTGACCAGTCGACGTACCGGCTCAGGGCCAGGCCGCACTCGGCGACGCGCTCGGCGAACACCGGGGACTGCTCCAGCAGCAGGGCGCCCATGCCGGCCCACTGCGCGCCCTGCCCCGGGAACACGAAGACCGTCTTGCCCTCGACGTCCGCCACTCCCCGGGTCGTAGCGGGCGCGGGCTCGCCCGCCGCCACCGCCCGCACACCGGCGAGGAGCGCGTCACGGTCACCGCCCACCACGACCGCGCGGTGCTCGAACGCCGACCTCGACGTCACCAGCGAGAGCCCCACGGCGGCCGGGCCGGGCTCACCGAGACCGTCCGGGTGCGAGGCCGGTTCCAAGGCCGAGTCCGAGACCGAGACCGAGACCGAGTCCGAGGTCAGGTGCGAGGCCAGCCGCTCCGCCTGCGCGCGCAACGCCCCCGCCGTCCTGCCCGACACCACCCACGGCACCGTACGGGCGCCGGAACCGGCCCCGTGACCGACACGGAGACCGGGGTCACGGTCGGAGGCTTCGGGACCGGCGGTGACGACGGAATCCGCGCGCCCGCCGGGACCGGCGAGCCCGAGGGCGCCCGCGGGTTCCGTGGCGTCCGGCGCCTGTTCGAGGATCGCGTGGGCGTTCGTGCCGCTGATCCCGAAGGAGGACACCGCGGCCCGGCGCGGGCGTCCGGTCTCCGGCCAGGGCACGGCCTCGGCCAGCGGCTCGACCGCGCCCGCCGTCCAGTCCACGTGGGTCGACGGCGTGCCCACGTGCAGCGTCCTGGGCAGCGTCCCGTGCCGCATCGCCATGACCATCTTGATCACGCTGGCCACGCCCGCGGCGGACTGCGTGTGGCCGATGTTCGACTTGACCGACCCGAGCAGCAGCGGACGCTCCCGGTCCTGCCCGTACGTGGCGAGGAGGGCCTGGACCTCGATGGGGTCGCCCAGGCCCGTGCCCGTACCGTGCGCGTCGATCGCGTCGACCTCGGCCGGGGACAGCCGCGCGCCCGCCAGGGCCCTGCGGATCACCCGCTGCTGTGAGGGGCCGTTCGGCGCGGTCAGCCCGTTGGACGCGCCGTCCTGGTTGATCGCCGAACCGCGCACCACCGCGAGGATCGGGTGGCCGTTGCGCCGGGCGTCGGACAGCCGCTCCACGAGCAGCAGGCCGACCCCCTCGGCCAGGCTCATCCCGTCCGCCGAGTCGGAGAACGCCTTGCACCGGCCGTCGGCGGCCAGGGCCCGCTGGCGGCTGAACGCCACGAAGGCGGCCGGGGTGGTCATCACCGTCACACCGCCCGCCAGGGCGAGCGAGCTCTCCCCGTCGCGCAGCGACTGGCAGGCCAGGTGCAGCGCCACCAGCGACGACGAGCACGCCGTGTCGACCGTGACCGCGGGCCCCTCCAGGCCGAGCACGTACGACACCCGGCCCGACAGCACGCTCGGGATGGTGCCGGTGACCTGGTGCCCCTCGGCGTCGGCGGAGTCCGAACCGTACTCCTGGTAGCTGGAGCCGATGAACGTGCCGGTCGAGTGGCCGCGCAGTGAGAGGGGGTCGATCCCGGCCCGCTCGATGGCCTCCCACGCGGTCTCCAGCAGCAGCCGCTGCTGCGGGTCCATGGTCAGCGCCTCGCGCGGTGAGATCCCGAAGAACCCGGGGTCGAAGTCGCCCGCGTCGTGGAGGAACCCCCCTTCGACCGAGTACGTCGTGCCGGAGTGGTCGGGGTCGGGGTTGTAGAGCCCGTCCGTGTCCCAGCCCCGGCTCGCGGGGAATCCGGAGATCGCGTCGACCCCGTCGGTCACCAGTTCCCACAGCTGTTCGGGGGAGCCGACGCCGCCGGGGAACCGGCAGGCCATCCCGATGATCGCGATCGGCTCGTCGGCGCGGGCGGCGGCGGCCGGAACCCCCGTGTCCGCGTCGGCCGCGTCCCGCGCGCCCACGACCTGCGAGCGCAGGAACTCCACCAGCGCGGCCGGGTTCGGGTGGTCGAACACCAGCGTGCTCGGCAACGCCAGGCCGGTCGCCGCGACGAGCCGCTTCCTCAGCTCCACCGCGGTCAGTGAGTCGAACCCCAGCTCGCGGAAGGCTCGCCGCTCGGAGACCGCCTCGGCGGAGGCGTGCCCGAGCACGGCCGCCACCTCGGCGCGTACGAGATCCAGCAGCCCGCGCCGCTGCTCCTTCTCGGCCAGGCGCCGCAGCCGCGCGACGAGTTCGGAGTCGCCGGAGGTCGTCCCCGTCCCGTCCTCGCCCTCGCGCTGCGCCCTGACCTCGGCGAGCTCACCGAACAGGTTGCTGGGCCGGGTCGAGGTGAAGATCGGATAGAACCGGTCCCAGTCGACGTCGGCGACCGTCACCACCGCGTCCCGGCCACCGGTCGCCCGGCCCAGCTCACCGACCGCGAGGTCGGGCGGCAGGAGGGAGAGCCCGCGCCTGAGCAGGTAACCGGCCATGCTCCCCTCGGCCGCCATCCCGGCCTCCGCCCACGCCCCCCAGGCCACCGACGTCGCGGCGAGACCGCGCGCGCGCCGGTTCTCGGCCAGCGCGTCGAGGTAGGCGTTCGCCGCCGCGTAGGCGCCCTGCCCCGCGCTGCCCCACACCCCGGCGATCGAGGAGAACAGCACGAGGAAGTCGAGCTCGCGATCCCCGAGCAGGTCGTCCAGATTGGCGGCCCCGGCCACCTTCGCCGCCATCACCTCGGCGAGGACGGCGGCGTCCGCCTCCTCAAGGGGCGCGGCGGCCTGTCCCACCCCGGCCGCGTGGACGACCCCGGTGAGCGGGCGCTCGGCCGGGATCGCGGCCAGCACGGCGGCCAGCGCGTCGCGGTCGGCCACGTCACAGGAGACGACGCTCACCTCGGCACCCAGCGCGAGCAGCTCGTCGCGCAGCTCCGGCGCGCCGGGGGCCTCCAGGCCGCGCCGGCCGGTCAGCACGAGGCGCGTGACGCCGCCGCGTACCAGCCACCGCGCGGTCGCCGCCCCCAGGGCACCGGTCCCACCGGTGACCAGCACCGTCCCCCCGGAACCCGGCACGGCGGCACCGGGGCTCGGCGTGGCGGCACCGGCCGGTCCGGACGGATCGGGCGCGGCGGGGTGGCGTCGCAGCCGGCGGCCGAACACGCCCGTCGCCCGTACCGCCACCTGGTCCTCGCCGTCCAGGCCCGCCAGCACGCTCGCCAGCCCCTGGGCGGCACGCCCCTCGACGACCTCGGGCAGGTCGACCAGGCCGCCCCACCGCTCCGGGTGCTCCAGGGCCGCGACCCGGCCCATGCCCCACACCTGCGCCTGGACCGGGCGTGTCACCCGGTCGCCGGGAGCCGCGGACACGGCGCCACGGGTGACGCACCAGAGTGGTGCGCCGATCCCAGCGTCACCGAGCGCCCGCAGAAGCGTGACCGTGAGCGCGAGGCCACCCGGCACCACCCCGCCGTCCTCGACGGGCGTCTCCACCGGCGCGAGCATCGACACCACACCGGCGAGCTCGCCCGCCTCCCGGAGCCGGGCCGCGAGCACGGCATGATCGGCGTCCACCCGGCCGACATTCAACCGGTCAGCGTCCACCCGGCCGGCGTTCACCTGATCGGCGTCCACCCGGCCGGCGTCCACCCGGCCGGCGTCCAACCGATCAGCGACCGCGTCCTCCAGCACGAGCCGTTCCACCCGCGCCCCGTGCCCCTCCAGCGCGGCCACCACGTCACCGTCCGGGACCCCGTCGGCGGTCACGACCAGCCAGGTGCCCTCCAGCAGCGTGAGAGGGGGCACACGGCGGGGCTTCCACTCCACCCGGTAGCGCCAGGAGTCGAGCGTCGACGCCTCCTTCCGGCTCCGCCGCCACGACGACAGGGCCGGGAGCAGGGTGTCCAGCGAGGAGGAGTGCTCCTCCCCCAGGCCGAGGATCGCGGCCACGTCCTCGGCGGCGCCGCGCCCGACCGCGTCCCAGAGCCGCGCGTCCGTAAGGTCGGCGACCGCTCCCGCCGCACCCTTGACCACCGGCGGCGGCTCCGGCCAGAACGACTCGTGCTGGAACGCGTACGTCGGCAGCTCCACCCGCCGGGCCCCCTGGAGCAGGGCCGGCCAGTCGACGCGCACGCCGTTCACGTGCAGCTCGGCCGGCGCGGTCAGGAGGGCGGCGCTCTCGCCGCGGTCGGCGCGCAGCACGGGCAGGAGCAGCGCCTCCGCCTCGGCCTCCGGGGGAAGGGCGTCCTGGGCCATCGCGGTCAGCACGCCGTCCGGCCCGATCTCCAGGAACGCGGTCACGCCCGCCGCGTGCAGCTCCCGCACCCCGTCGCGGAACCGGACCGCCTCCCGCACGTGCCGCACCCAGTAGTCAGGGGAGCACAGCTCGTCCGTGACGAACCCGCCGGTCACGTTGGAGATCATCGGGATCCGCGGGGGCGCGTACGACACCGTCTCCGCGACCGCCCGGAACTCCGCGAGCATCGGCTCCATCAGCGGGGAGTGGAACGCGTGCGACACCCGCAGCCGCTTGGTCCTGCGCTCCCGGGCGGCCCACCCGGCCGCGATCTCCAGCACCGCGGCCTCGGCCCCGGAGATCACCACCGACGCCGGGCCGTTCACCGCCGCGACGGACACCTCGCCCTCGCGCCCGGCCAGCGACTCCAGGATCTCCTCCTCGCCGGCCTGGATCGCCACCATCGCGCCGCCCGCCGGGAGCGCCTGCATCAACCGGCCCCGCGCGGCCACCAGCGCGCAGGCGTCCTCCAGCGTCAGCACCCCGGCGACGTGCGCGGCGGCGAGCTCCCCGATCGAGTGCCCCGCCAGCGCGGCCGGGCGCACGCCCCACGACTCCACCAGCCGGTACAGCGCGACCTCGAGGGCGAACAGCGCCGGCTGCGTGTACGCCGTGCGGTCGAGCAGCTCGGCGTCGAAGAAGATCGCCTCCCGCAGCGGGCGGTCCAGGTAGGGGCTCATCCGGGGGGCCAGCGCCGCGAGCACGGCCTCAAGGGCCTCGGCGAACACCGGGAACCGCTCGTAGGCCTCCAGCCCCATGCCCACCCGCTGGGCACCCTGGCCGGTGAACAGGAACGCCGTCTCCCGGTCGTCCCCGGCCCGGCCGCGCACGACCCCCGGCGCGACCCGGCCGACGGCCAGCGCGCGCAACCCGGCCAGCGCCCCGGCGTGGTCCTCGGCCAGTACGACGGCCCGGTGCTCGAAGAGGGAACGGGCGGTCACCAGCGAGAACGCGACATCGGCCAGGGACGCCTCGGGGCGGCCCTCAAGGTGGGACAGCAGCCGCGCGGCCTGTTCCCGTACCGCCCGCTCCGTCCTGCCCGAGACCGGCAGGCCCACCGCCGGCGGCCCTGCTGCCGGGGGCGCCGTCCCCTCGTCCGGCGAGGTCCGCCCGGCGGTGTCCTGCTCGATGATGAGGTGGGCGTTGGTGCCGCTGAAGCCGAACGACGACACGGCGGCCCGGCGCGGGTGACCCGTCTCGGGCCACTCCCGCGCCTCGGTCAGCAGCTCCACCGCGCCCGCGCTCCAGTCCACGTGCGAGGACGGCTCGTCGACGTGCAGGGTTCTGGGTACGACGCCGTGCCGCATGCCCATGATCATCTTGATCACGCCCGCGACACCCGCCGCCGCCTGCGTGTGGCCGATGTTCGACTTGATCGACCCGAGGAGCAGCGGACGCTCCCGGTCCTGCCCGTACGTGGCGAGGAGGGCCTGGGCCTCGATCGGGTCGCCCAGGGTGGTCCCGGTCCCGTGCCCCTCCACCACGTCCACCTCGGCCGGGGACAGGCGCGCCCCGGCCAGGGCCTGGCGGATCACCCTCCGCTGCGAGGGGCCGTTCGGCGCGGTCAGCCCGTTGGACGCGCCGTCCTGGTTGACCGCCGAGCCCCGGATGACCGCCAGCACGTCGTGGCCGTTGCGGCGGGCGTCCGACAGGCGCTCCAGCACCAGCACCCCGACGCCCTCGGCCCAGCTCACCCCGTCCGCGCCGTCCGCGAACGACTTGCACCGCCCGTCCGCGGACAGCCCCCGCTGCCGGGAGAACTCCACGAACGCCCCGGGGGTGGCCATCACGGTCACGCCACCGGCCAGCGCGAGCGTGCACTCCCCCGAGAGCAGCGCCTGTGTCGCCAGGTGCACAGCGACCAGCGAGGACGAGCAGGCCGTGTCGACCGTCACGGCCGGGCCCTCCAGGCCCAGCGTGTAGGATACCCGGCCGGAGACGACGCTCGCGGCGGTCCCGGTGCCCCGGTATCCCTCGAACTCGCCCGCGCCCAGCATCCCGCTGTAGTCGGTGTACATCACCCCGGCGAACACGCCCGTACGGCTGCCGCGCAGCGAGACCGGGTCGATCCCGGCCCGCTCGACGGCCTCCCACGAGGTCTCCAGCAGCAGCCGCTGCTGCGTGTCCGTCGCCAGCGCCTCTCGCGGGCTCATCCCGAAGAAGTCCGCGTCGAACTCCGCCGCGTCGTGCAGGAAACCGCCCTGCCTGGTGTACGAGCTGCCCGCGTGGTCGGCGTCCGGGTGGTAGAGCGCGTCCAGGTCCCAGCCACGGTTGGCCGGGAAGCCCGTGATCGCGTCACGGCCCTCGGCCACCAGCCGCCACAGGTCCTCCGGTGAGGCGACACCGCCCGGGTAGCGGCAGCCCATCCCGACGACCACGATCGGGTCGTCGGCGACCGGCGCGACCACGGCCGGGACGGCCACGTCCCGCTCGCCCAGCGCCTCGTCCAGCAGGAACTCCGCCAGTACGGCGGGCGTGGGATGGTCGAACACCAGCGTGGCCGGCAACCGCAACCCGGTCGCCGCGTTCAGCCGGTTGCGCAGCTCCACCGCGGTCAGCGAGTCGAAGCCCAGCTCCCGGAACTCCCGCCGGACGTCCACCTCCTTCGGTGAGGCGTGTCCCAGCACCAGCGCCACCTCGGCGCGCACCAGATCCACCAGGAGCCGGACCCGCTCCGCACGCTCCAGCCCGGCCAACCGACCCACCAGCGCGCCGTCCCCGGTCCCGGCCGACGACACCGCCGACCGGCGAACCCCCCGCACCAGCCCACGCAGCAGATACGGCACCTCACCCTGCGCCCGCACCCCCGCCAGATCAAACCGGACCGGAACCGGCACCGTCTCACCCGAGCCGATGGCCGCCTCGAACAGCGCGACCCCCTGCTCCGCCGAGATCGCCGACATCCCCGCCCGCGTCAACCGCCGCGCCTGAACCT
>NZ_JBIAQI010000050.1:0-42507 GCF_042888905.1 Streptosporangium sp. NPDC002721 | reverse complement strand
CGTCTACCAGGGGTTTCTCTATGTCGTCAGGTGAGCGTCAACCTTGCGATCACGCTGTGACCAGCAGCCTGCTGCCAAGGGATGAAAAACGTTCAGTAGTGGATTACCGTACGAGGCCATGGAGCAGGGCGATCCACATCGCGTCCGCTTCCTGGGCCTGCCAGCGGTCGCTCTCGTCGATCGCATGATGCCGTCGCGTGCGGCGGATGAACCTCAGCCCGCCCGCCTGGCACAGCTCGTAGAACAGGGCATCGCAGTCGCAGGTCCACCTGACGACCCGCGCCTGTCCGTCCCCGCGCAGGGGGTGCCAGGTCAGCGGCTCGCAGTGAGAGCGGGCGGGGAGGACGTGCGGGCTGAGGCAGCGGGGCGAGTAGTCCCAGCTGACCACGGCGTCACTGCCCGCTCAGCTGGAACCAGACCACGCGCCCGGCCAGGGTCTCGTACCAACCCCAGGCCGAGGACAGCTCCTGCACCAGCCAGAGGCCACGCCCTCCACCGCTGTCGGGACTCACGCCCGCGCAGAGGCGAGGCCGTTGCCCGGTCGATCCGGCATCGACGACATCGATATGGAGCGTTCCATTGTGATGGGCGACGGCGATGATGATTCGTCCGTCGGGGCACCGGCCGGAGTCGGAGTGGCGGACCGCGTTGGTAACGAGTTCGGTGACGAGCAACAGCGCGTCGTCGATGTGCGGGTGGTCGATCCCTTTCAGCAGGTCGTGGACGTAGCGACGGGCCCGTGGAACGGCCGCGACCTGCGCGGGCACCTCGACCTGGCCCAGCAGCCCCAGCGCCCTCACCGCGTCCCCCGCGTGATCCGCTCGCAGGTCACCCGCGCCTTAGTCCGGGGCTTTCGCTCGTGCCTCCGATCCCAGGCGCAGGCCGAGGCGCGGCGATGCTGCTCGGCCACGGGCCTCTGCCCTCCGGGCGACAGGAAGATCTCCATGCTCGCCGGTCCGTCAGGAGGCAGCCGTACCACGGAGTCGACCCCCAACTCGTTCAACTCCCAGGCCAGCTCCACCAACTGCCCGCCCCACCCCTGAAGATCACGCACTTTCATCTCCCCGCCACCCCTTTTCGGTTTTGAAGGCGTTCGACCGGAAGTTGACGATTGCTCTCCATGAGCAATCCATCACTCTGCGTGCTTAGTTTGCATGACCGTAGCTCCCCCAGCAATAAGAATCGAAATGAACATCGTGCATGTTGATGAACGAAGATCACTTCGGCAGACTGCGGTAGGTCGGTTACGGAGAGGAGTGGAATGGGTGCTCAACGGAGCCCGTCGGTTCGGAGGCGTCGCCTCGCAGCGGAGTTGCAACGCCTCCGTAAGGAGGCAGGACTGACGCGAGACCAGGCCGCAGAGCACGCGGGATGCTCGCCTGTCACCATCACACGGATCGAATCGGCCGCAAGTGCAGCCACGGTCGCTCTCGTGGCCATGATGCTCGATCTCTACGGGGTCACCGGTGACCGTCGCGAAGCGCTCATGCGACTCGCCCGCGACGCGCGCAAGCGCGGGTGGTGGTACAAGATGTCCGAAGCGATTCCCGAGTGGGTCCAGAGCTACGTGGGCCTCGAAGAGGAGGCAACGACCCTCCAGGAGTACCAGTCGGAGTTCGTTCCCGGATTGCTCCAAACCGAGGACTACGCGCGAGCTGTCATGAGGTCGGCACCCGTATTGCCGCCAGACGAAGAACTGGAGCGACGGCTCTCAGTCCGGATGAAGAGACAGGAGCGAGTGCTGGAGCGTCCCGACCCGCCCATGATGTGGTGCATCCTCAACGAGGCGGTCATACGCAGGCCTGTCGGAGGAGTTCAGAGCATGCGGGATCAGCTTCGCAAACTGATCAAGCTCTCCGAAACAAACCACGTCACGATCCAAGTTCTACCGTTTTCCGCCGGTGTTCACCCAGCGATGGACGGTGGATTCACTCTTCTCAATTTCCCCAAACTATCCGATCCGGATACCGTGTATGTTGAATATTGGCAGGGAAGTGTCTATTTAGAGGATCCGCGAGAAGTAGACGCATACGTCCTGCTTTTCGATCATCTACGTGCGCGAGCCCTCGGGCCGGACCAGACCCGCAGCTTGATCGCGCAGGCCATCAGAGACATGCAGGCGGACGGAGAAGCGCAACCATGATGGATCTTTCCGGCGTGATCTGGCGCAAGGCGAGCTTGAGTAACGCCAACGGCGGCCAATGTGTCGAAGTCGGCACCTGGCGCAAGAGCACCCTCAGTGGTGGAAACGGCGGTAGCTGCGTCGAGGTCGCGGTCACCGGCAATGTTCAAGCTACCCCGGAGCGTCCAGTAGAGCCCGAATACCTCTTCTTGGTTCGCGACTCTAAGGACCCCGACGGTCCGGTGCTGTCCTTCAGCCCAACTGAGTGGGACGCTTTCCTCGTAAGCATCAAGGTGGGCTGTCTCGCAGACCGGACTTGATGGTTTGGGTGGCCATACTTGTGTTCTCGCGAATGAGGCCGGTCACGAGGACCGGGTTGAAACAAGAAGTCGTAGCCTGACTCGGAGGAGACGGAGTACCACCCGCAATGAGACCGGTCGCGAGGACCGGGTTGGAATGCTCATGGCGCCACCGCCGGCCAACTCCATCGCGCGTCCGTAATAAGACCAGGGTGAAGCGTGCTGGAACCGCTGTTGGGTGGCTTCAACAACGCCGTCCCGCAATGAGACCGGTCGGGAGACCGGAGTGAAACGAACCCTGTCTGCGAGCTCGCGTCTTCGGCTCAGTAGCCGCAATGAGACTGAGGTGAAACGGGTTGCATCGCCCGCGCATTAGACTGGTTCGCCACCCAGCCGCAATAAGGCTGATCCGGAGACCAGGGTGAAACACGGTAGATCCGCTCGTCCAGGATCCCTCCTCGCTCGCCGCAATGAGACCGGTCTGGAGACCGGGGTGAAATGCGGACAGCACACCATCTTCGGGTTCGGGTAGGCTGAGCCGCAATAAGACCGGTCCGGAGGCCGGGGTGAAACACCCAGGCCAAGACCGGGGCCATCAAGGAGTAGATCTGGCCGCAATAAAACCGGTTCGGAGGCCGGTGCGGAATGTTGTGTTCGGCGAAGCCGCCGCGTATGTTGCCCGGACTGCCGCAATGAGACCGGTCTGGAGACCGGGGTGGAACTGACTTATCAAGCTGAGGCCAGCCGCAATGAGACCGGCCCGAAGACCGGAGTGAACCCCCGGCTGTGTGCTGGCCGAGGTCGTCAAGGCCCTGCCGCCACAATGAGATCAGTCTGGAGGCCAGGATGGAACCCGAGCGTCTGCAAGCCCTTGGCCCCGTCGATTCCCACCCGCAATGAGGCCGGTCCGGAGACCGGGGTGGAACAGGCTGCCGTCTTCAGGGGCCCGGTGAGGCCGTCCCCGCAATGAGACTGGCTCGAAGGTCGGGGTGAAACCACTATAGGCCGAAGTTGCCGATCGTGTTCTTCACCCCGCAATGAGACTAGGTTGGAGACCGAAGTAGAGCCGGCTAACGACTTCTGTAGCCGTCACGCGCGGCGGCGGACCGCAATGAGACCGGTTCGGAGACTGGAGTAGAAAAACGTCTTTGGCGGGCTCGCGAGTGATCCAGAACTGCCCGTAATGAGCCCGGTTCAGAGGCCGTGGTGAAACACGCAGATCGGAGGGATGGCACCGTCACTCCCGCAGTGAGGCCAGTTTGTAGACCGTGATAAAACTTGGCCAGAGTTTCGAGGTCGCCGTCCTCGACGCCTCCACAATGAAGCGATTTGCAAACCGGAGTGGAACGTATTGACGGTCTGCCCGGCATGGCAGGCGTCGGGGGCCCGCAATGAGATCAGTCTGCAAACCGGAGTGAAATCCCGTTCGCGAGCTGGATTTATAACACAGAGTAGCTAAGTTGAGTTGAAGTGATATCCGATTTAGTGCTTAGAGTGCTCGCTTGGGCCTCGGAGTCTCCGGATAAAGTGGGCATGCTTGGGGTTCCCAACCGCCGGGGTGGCGGACGGGGAAGAGCAAGGTGTTCTGTGTGTTCCGCCGGGACGGAGATCGGGCGCTATGTGTTTTTCAAATGACGAGTCGTGCGTACATGCAAGAGATCAGGTGACCGTCACGGGAAGCGGGGCCAGGACACCGTCGAAGGTGCGGCCCGGGATGCGTTGGCGTTCCGCGCCGTAGATGTTGAAGACGCCGAGGGCCGGCCACAGGGTGGAGTTGATCGTAGGGACGCGGTCACGAGGGGCGAGGGCGGGATGGTCGAGGAGGCACCTCACAGCAGAGAGATCGAGGGCGGGGCGCCAGAGGGGCCACAGCATGACCGAGGTGGAGCCGGTTCGGTGCCAGAGGGTGGCGCGGAGGTGGTGGCCGTCGCCGGTGATGCGGAGGAGGGGTAGGGCCATGGTGGCCAGCCAGGTGGCTCCGGGGACGCCGCTTTCCCGGCCGGGGCGGCCCTCGGTGTCGTCGCTGTTGCTGCGCAGCACCCGGTGGTCGAGGTATTCGCCGGTGAATCCCTCGACGCGTCGCCAGCCGACGAGGGCTTCCAGGAGCCGCTGAGGCTCGTTCCGTACCGCCTCCAGGGGTTTCTCGAAGAACGTGCGTAGCTTCTGCTGTCCGCTGGGGGCGGTGAACGGTGTGATGGCGCAGCGGCCCTGCTTGTCGAGGGCGAGGTCGGTGACCAGGGACGGCAGCCAGGTGTCCACCGCCTCGGGATGGCTCGCCATCAGCTGGTGAAAGTCCTCGCGGGATCGGCGCAGCGGGTCCTTTCCCGAGCCGGACGGCGGTGGGAAACCGGCTCCGCCGTCGGGGAGGACGGCCGAGTCGGGGATCGACGCGACGACATCGCGCAGGGCGTCCGCTATCTCCTCGGCCGTCTCGTACGGGCTGTGCAGGATCGCGCAGGCGGTGGTGTCGGAGAAGGAGAGGGCGGCGGGCACGTGGCAGATGTCGGCGCAGACGCGCAGGAGGCCCAGGGCGGCGAGGAAGCCGAGCGGGTCTCGTCCGTCGAGGGCGGGGAGTTCCGTGCTGAAGGTCGTCATGTCCGTTCCTCGCTGCGAGCCGAGCACCAGATGTCGGCCAGCCGGACCACGGCTTCCATCCGGGCGAGCCCCCAGCGGCCATAGCGCTGGTTGAGGCGTTCGAAGCGGCCCGGAGACGTCCAGTCGACCGACCGGGAGGTGTCGACCTCGATCGGCCGGCCGTCCCGCTCGATCTTGGTGGTCGGCGCGGGGTCGATGACCGAGGGGAACAGCGGGCGGCTTCGTCCGTGGTGGCTGGCGACGAGGTGCAGGACCAGGTCGTGGTCGACGTCGCGTACGTCGGCCAGCAGTGCTGTCGCGATCTGGGCGGAGAGCACCTCGTGGCGCATCGAGCCCGGATAGGACGTTCTCCGGCGGGCTTGCCGGAAGGCGGCGCGGTCGCCGGGGGGCATGCCCGACTTCGCGAGCGGTTCGTCGCTGGCCGCTGCCGCCCAGCGGTCGCCACCGTGGAGCATGACCTGGAAGCGCGGGTCGCGTTTACCCTCGTCATGCCAGAGGGCGGCGAGCCCGACGGCCCGGACGACCTCCGGCTCCATGCCCAGGTTGCGGGCGAACTCCTCGGCTTTCTCGGCCACCTCCTGCTGGTGGACGGCCAGGGAGAGCTTCGCGGAGGAGATGGAGGATCCTGCGGCGGTGGTGTCCTCGCGGAACGCGGTGGTTCCGAACGACAGGAGGAGGGTGCCGGTGTCGAGGTGGTCGATCAGCCGACCCTGGGGGCGGGCGGTGAGCCTTCTGAGCATCGTCAGGTGGGGCAGGTCGTCCTGGCCTGGCTGAGTCGGCGTGGATCGGAGCGACAGGACGGAGGCGTCTTGATGGTCGGTTCGCAGGCGGTCGACCCAGGCTGCGATCTCGGGGGCGAAATCGGGAGCGTAGGTCTCCATGGCACGGACCAGGCTCGGGCCGACGCGGATCGTCATGCCTCCCCGAAGGCCAGACTGTGCGAGGTCGGCGATGTCAGTCGCGAGCTCGCGGCTGTCGGGATGCCAGCCGTACTTGTCGCAGCCGCCGTAGGAGGTGGGGACGACGACGAGATCGGATGCGCGGATCTTCGCGGGGCCGACCACTTCGGCGCTGCCGCGTGGGCGGTAACGCAGCACGGACCTGCCGCCGGGTGGGACGGTGACGTCGGGGAGGTGCTCGGCCTCCAGGTCGCTGACATCGTCCCCGCCGGGCTCGCCGCTGAGCCAGCGTTTCATGGCGGGGAGGGGCAGCTCGATGCTCTCGGCCGAGATCGGCGGCACCAGGCCGACGAGGTCGGGCCATAGATCCGTGTCGCCGGGGAGGTCACGCCAGACCACCGTCACCTGGGCTGTCTCCCGCTCGATTCCGTGCAGGTAGGGGGCCACAGGGATGTCGTTGAGGGGGATCGGCGAGGTGCGGGCCCAGACGTCCAGGTGGGCGCTGCCCAGGAAGGGGACGTAGGAGCGGGGCTCTCGCAGTGTCGCCCACTGGCCGGGGGGCATGGCTCGCACCAGTACGCGCAGTGCCGAGGGGAAGACGTCCATGCCCGCCGGTTCGGCGGGAAGCCGCGCCTTCTGCGAGTGGGTGAGGGGTGTGCCACCCTGCTCACACAGCCAGGCCCAGGTCGCCGGGCGCGCTGTGTCGTACACGCCGTCGGAGTCCGCCGAGCCGTGCAGCACGACCACGGAGGCCACGGTCTTCTGGTCGCCGAGGCGGTTCAGGCGGCCGAGGCGCTGGATGAGCGCGGGCAGCGAGGACGACTCGGTCACGAGCGCGTCCAGGTCGATGTTCGCGCCGACCTCGATCGTCTGGGTCGCCACGACGAACATCGGCTCGGCGGACGCGCGGTCCCGGCCCGCCCTGATGCGCTCGTAGTGGTTGGAGAGCAGGTAGTCGCGGTCTAGCGGACGGATCTTGCCGGTCAGCAGCACGCAGCGGCTCTCGCGGTCGGTGCGCAGGAGCTCGAACACGGCTCGCGCCCGCGCCACGGTGTTGACGACGACTCCGACGACCGGGTGTTCGCGGTGCAGCTTCCGCGCCCAGTGGGCGAGGGCGTCGGGCATCACCTTCGCCGTGTTGGCCTTGGTGGTCGGCACCTCCACCAGGTGGAGCCGTTTGGACGCCTTCAACCGCTTGGACGCCTCCCGATGGTTCTCGTCCGCCTCGGTGATGCCGTGCACATTGGCGGTGTCGGCCTCGGGGCTGGCGGACATGCTGACCACGGTCGGACGGATCGGTGCCGGTGTCTCGTCGCAGGTCGTGGCCCCGCGTACGCTCGCCAGGAACGCCTCGGAGAGGTGAGCCTCGTCCACCACGATCAGGCTGTCGGTGCCCACCAGCGCCGCGTCGATCGGGCGCAGGTGTTCCCCGACGCCGTAGCCGCGGAAGAGGAACCGGCTGCCCACCTGGTCGACGGTCCCGACGACGATCGCGTGCCGGTCAGGTCGCTCGACCCACCGCCACGACCAGTTGACCCCGCCGCGCATCCGGGTGACCTCGACCGGCGTCCCGGCGGTGTCACCCTCCATCCGGAGGGCGGTGGCGACCTTCACCGCGAGGCTCCCGCGTTCGGAGGTGCGGAGAGCTTCGGCGATGGTCTCGGCGTGCCGGTACGCCTCGTCGACGATGAGCCGACGGTCGACGACGAAGAAGACGCGCTTGGGGACCCCGATACGGGACTGAATCCTGCCGAGGGCCGCCGCGAAGAGGGCGACATCGATCACGGACGTCTTGCCCAGGCCCGTGGGGACGTCGATCAGCTCCGGCCAGCCCTCCCGGACCACCCGGTCGAGCAGCGCGGTCTGCCAGGGGAAGGGCTCGTACCCGTGGACCTCCCGGTAGAAGGCGGGGAAGTCGGTGACGGCGAGGGCACTCATCCGGACACCCCCTCGGGGACGAAGAGGCCGAGGCCGAGATAGCGCAGGGAACCCGCGATCACCGGACCCACCACCGGCCGGTCGAAGACGACCCGGGCGTGCACGATGGGTTTCTTCGGCCGGTTGGACGGGAGGGATCCCGGGCGGGGACGCCAGATCGCCCCGCGCGTCAGCGGCGCCGTCGAGACCTCGACGTCGGTGACGTCGGGGAAACCGGCCCGGCGCAGCGATTTGGCGACCATCTGCTCGTACGAGCGGCCGGGGCGGGCGAAGCTGTCGGTCATCATCGGGGTGGCTGTGACCCAGGTGCGGGTCCCTTCCGCCCTGCCGGTCCACCGGCCGCGACGCAGGGTGCGCAGGTTCTGACCCTGGCTGAGCCGCACCGG
The DNA here is from genome assembly GCF_042888905.1 of Streptosporangium sp. NPDC002721. Lineage (NCBI taxonomy): Bacteria > Bacillati > Actinomycetota > Actinomycetes > Streptosporangiales > Streptosporangiaceae > Streptosporangium > Streptosporangium sp. NPDC002721. Next base: position 34,268 of record NZ_JBIAQI010000050.1, on the reverse strand, counting down.
CTCGCCGGGCCAGGGGGTGAGCCTGGTCAGCGGGTCGGCCATGACGGCCTTGGCCAGCCGGTTCCAGTCTTCGGCGGGCATGTGGCGGGGGAGTGCCAGCGCCACTCCCAGAAGGCGGCCGTCGGAGTGTTCCTGCTCGACGTCGGGAAGCGCGAGGAAGGCGACGTGGGTCCTGTCGTCGGCCCCGTGCCCGCTCACCTGGGCGGGGATCGGCTCGGTGACCCTGGACATGACGGCCTTGCGCAGGGCGAGCGTGAGCCGGGCGACCTGGTCGCCGCTGACGCGGGCGCTGGGCCGCTCGAATCCCCACACGATCAGGTCGTCCCAGGGGGAGAGGTGCGTCGGGACGGATTCTTCCGTCACCACGACCGGTGAGTACGGCAGCGCCCGCGCGGCCTCCCACGCTCTGCCGCCACGGTCGTAGGCGTCTCGGAGCGCGTCGGTGTATCCGACGTAGGGCACGCGCAGCTCGATCGCGCCGGGGGTGCCGAGCGCGACCGGGGCCAGCTCCGACCAGGCCGGTTCGTCGTCGGGCAGGGAGCCGGTCACGGTCACCTCGGCCTGGCTGGTCGAACGGCCGACGTACGGCACCCGGCGGGCCAGGGCGCCGAGCTTGGCGAGCACGCTGGGGTCGGGGTCGGCGCCCGGCCACACCACGGCGAACCGGTCGCAGGCCGGGGTGACGAACGCGCGGCCGCGCGCCCCGTTCGTGCGGCCCGGCCAGGTCTGGCTGCCGCTCTTCTGCTCGGTCTGGTTCGTCACCACGTAGGAGTCGGTCCGGCCCGGTCGCGCGTCGTCCATGGCCGCGCGCACCACCGGCGCCCCGGCGCGTTCGAGCCAGCGCAGGGCGTCCCAGTCGTCCGCCTGAACCGCCGAGGCGGCGAGGGCGCAGAACAGCCGGGCCGGGTGAGGGGGCCATTCGGCCCGGCTGGGCCGCATGTCACCGGCGTCGTAGCGGCCGTGGCGCAGCCGCACCGTGAGAGTGAGCGCCACGGGTGCTACTCCTCGTCGGCGGCGGACTGGGCGAAGGCGAACTCGATCGCCTGCTGGAGCGAGGGGATCGGGGTGACCTCGATCGTGTCGTCGGCCATCGGCACGCCCAGCCGGCCCGCCTCGTCGCGCAGCTCGTGGTAGGCGTCCAGCGCCTCTCGTACCGACACCTCAAGCTCGTCGACGCCGCCGCCGGGAAGCTCCAGGCCGACCGTCTCGGACGCCTTGGCCAGGTCGCAGCCCGAGCGCAGCCAGACCGACGGGCGCCCGAACGCCAGCCGGTCGCCGACGAGGGTGAGGGCGGCGAGCGTGGCGCGTCCGGCCACACAGGCTTCGGCGGAGGCGTCACCGAAGCGCAGGCGCTCAAGGCCCGCGAAGGAGATGCTCGCGATCCGGCGGATCTCCCTGACGGTAGCCCCGCCCGGCACCGGGTTGGGGGCGATGTTGCCGTGCCCGATCTCGCTGAGCTTGCCGCCCTTCTTCTTCTCCCCGTCGGCGACGAACTTCCAGTGGTTCTCCGCCTTGGTCTTGTCGTCGACCGAGCCGGTGAGGTTCTGCGGGTCGAGGCGCCCGCCGCGTCGCGCGGTGAAGCAGGGGGCCACGCCGTACATGGTCGCGGTGTAGAGGCGGGCGAACTTGGGCCAGCGGCCCTTGCGGTGGGAGTCCCACGCACCGAGGACGAGGGACAGGGGCTCGCGCTCGAACAGCGGCCGGACGTCGGTCACGCTGACGGCACGCAGCCGCTCGCCGATCGCGCTCTGGTCGAAGCGGACCCCGCCGATCGTGCTGTCGCGCAGGTAGGCGTCGGCGTAGCGGTGGGGGAAGTCGAGCGAGGTCAGCCGGATCTCGCCCCGGGACGTCTTCGTCCGGAGCTCGAACATCGGCAGAGTGAGACGGCCCCCGTCGCGGGCGTCACGCAGGGCCTCCTCCAGCCGGTTGGACTGGGACTGCTCCTGGTCGATCGTCACCGTCCCGACCCGCTCGCCGTCGACCAGGCGATCGGCGACGACGTACTTCTTCGTGAGGTCCTTCTCGTTCTTGTCGACGGGGAAGGTGGGGGGCATCACGACGTTGCCCTCGCCGCCGACCGGCTGATATCTGGCTTGCACCACCAGCGCCGTGTGCTTCCTGTCGTCGCCGAGCGCGTCCAGAAGACGTGCCGAAAGACTCGTGCTCACCGCGAACACCTCTCTGTGTTGCCTGACCGCGAGAAATTGCTGGGGAGAGAATGGCAGGCGGGACCGACAAAATTAGATCCGCTCATGATGCTCAGCGACGCAGGTCAGAGAAGTTCCTTCTGTTTTTGTCGGCAAAATCAGCAAAACACGTAAAGTCGCAGCGAGAATGCAAAAACGGAAAAATCCGATATTTACAGAAATGTCCTTTATGGGAGGCCGTTGAACTCGCCCGAGACCCTTGCAGGGCGTACCTCGACATCCTGCGCTCCAACAACACGCCCCGCCGTACCACGGAAGGCTGCCATGACCGGATCGCCTGCCTGATCGCTCTGGTCAGCCGATGCGGTACTCCGCCCATGCCCGGCATGCCGCAGAGGTCCGCAGTCGCTTCTCCTTCAGATGGGCGGGCCCGATGTCGGCCATGCGGGTGGCGAACAGGGCGCGGGTGGCGGCCAGCGCGGTCACCGCGTCCCTGGGCGCCGAACTCCAGTCGGGCACCCGGGCGGCGACGTCCTCGGCCTCGGCGGGTGTGTGCCCGGCGTCGATCAGGCGCGGGACGAGGAACGCCACATCGACCCAGGGAACGCCCCGGCAGGCCATCGACCAGTCGACGACCTGGCACCGCTCGCCGTCGACGAGGAGGTTGCCCGAGTGCAGGTCCGCGTGCAGCAGAGCCTCTCCGGCCAACTCCTCCAGGTCGAACGCCTTGACGAGCGGCCCGTAGCGGGCGTACTCGGCCGGACACTCCGCCAGGATCGCCTCGGCCTGCCGGAGCAGCGCGGTCACCTTGCCGGTGATCGAGGGTGCGTCCGGCCACGGGCAGGGAACGGAGATGGCGGCGACCGCGTCCACCACGGCGGAGATGTGCGGCGAGTCGGGCGCCAGATCCGCCTCCCGGCCGGGCGCGTGCTCGAAGACGAGCAGGTGCCAGCCGGCGACGTCGTCCGCCCACAACAGCCGTGGCGCGGGTATCTCTGTGGGGAGAACCTGGTTGGTGGTGCGCTCGCGCAGCAGGTGTCCGGCGACCGGTGCGGCAGCGGGAGCCGCCTTCACGAAGAAGACGGCTCTCGCGGTGGTGATGTGTGCGGCGACTCCGGAGGTCAACCCGATGTCGGCCGACCGGATGCCGACGACCGGGCCGGTCCGCTCCTGGACAGCCATGCGGGCAGATTCGGGCAGGTCAGCCCACTGCCTTCTTCGGACTGTCATAGCACCCCGCATGACATTGGTTGCACCTGCCGCCGCCGTCGTTGCCGCAGTCGGCAGAGGTCGGCCACACGATCGGATCCACTCGGTAACCGGCCGCCTCCATCGCCGCCATCGTAGTCGCGAGGTTGTTCTCCGCACCGGGCTCGCCGGGCTCGTCGTCGGGGGCGTGATGGATGAACCGGCCTGCGGTCTTCTGGCAGAAGGCGGCGTACTCGCGGGTGTACATCAGGAACGTGTGCCAGCCGATGTCGACGGTACTGGACGGGCCCAGGCCGGCCCCGGGGTTGGCGGCGCAGGTGGCGAGGAACGCGAGCGCCTGCTCCATGATGACGTCGGCCTGGTGGGTGTGCTCGGGGTGATCGACGGCGATCCGCGCGGTGAGCCGGTTGAACAGCTTCGGCGTGATCAGGGTGTGGGCGGTGGTGAGGGCGGGGCGTTCGGTGGTGATGGTCATCTCGGGCCTTCCCAGTCGGTGGTGCCGGTTGGCTTGCTCTCTCACGGTCGCCGCTGCCGGAGTTCGCGTCATTGCTGGGTCAGTCGCTGGTCATTGAGGGTGAAGGGTCAATCACGCCACCATGTCCTGCACGGTAAGTGCCTGATTGGTTACGGTCCATATGTCGGCGTGTTCGACATGCGGAGGTCTCCTGATGGGGCAGATCACCAGGTCAAGGCGTGCGCAGATCCAACGCGAGGCGGTAGCCCTCCGCATGCGTGGACAGCGCGAGGGGTTCCCGCTGGAGCGGATCGTCACCGCCATGCGTAGCACCTTCCCGGAGGTGTCGCCGCTGGAGGCGTGGCGGCTGGCATTGGGCTGGTCCCGTGCCCAGACCATCACACAGATCGCCGACCTCTATGTCACTGACGGCTTGAAGCCGCCGGCCTTGTCGGAGGCGATGCTGTGCCGCTTCGAACACGGACCGGACCGGCCGGGCCCGGAATACGTGACGATGCTGGCCCGTGCCTACGGGGCGCGTCCGGATCAGCTCGGGTTGCGGTCGCGATGCGTGTGCGGATACGGGGAGCAGAGATACGGTCGACCGGAGGCCCATCCCAGGTGGGCGCCGGTCCTGCTGCCAGGAGAAGCGATGACCACAGCCAGTGGACTGCCCGCCGTCCGAGAGTCGCTGCGCCTGGCACTGCTGAACGCCCCCTACGGCGGTCCGCTGGTCGTCGAACTCGCCGAGGCGACCGTTGAGCACTACGCCCTCAACTACTCCAGGCACCCGCCAGTGATTCTGTTCGACGAGGTGCACGCCGCCCGCGGCCTCCTTGGGGACGCGCTGGCCACCCCCGCCGACGCCACGACCGGCGCCGAGTTGCGCCGCGCCGCCGGATGGCTGTCCGGGCTGCTCGGCAACCTCGCGTTCCACCTGGCCGACCACAGCGGCGCCCGCGCGCACCTGGCGGTCGCTGCGGCGTTCGGTGACCAGGTCGGAGACGCCCATCTCTCCGCGTGGGTGCTGGGAGCCCAGAGCATGGTGGCCCGCGCCCGCCACGAACGGACCGTGGCCCTCGCCTACGCGCAGGCCGGCGCGGAGAAAGCGGCATCACCGCTGGGGCGGGCTCAACTGCTGGGGTGGGCGGTGCTGCCGTCGTTGGCGCAGCTGGGCCGGGCGGCCGAGGCTGAACGCGTTCTGGAGGAGGCGACCGGTCTCCTCGCCGCCGACCCCGCCGGTGGCGCCCCGGGCCGGTTCGGGTTCGACGCGCCCGAGCTGGATCTGCACGAGGCGGAGGCGTGGCTCGCCCTGGGACGCACCGATCGAGCCATAAGACGTGCCGAGGCGTCAACGGCGGGGTGCGCGCCGTACACGCCGGGTTGGGCGGCGGCGACGCTCGTGCTCGCTCAGGCGGAGGCTCCGGCGCGTCCGGGGGATGCCGCCGCACGAGCTCTCGATGTGCTGGAGCGTGTCCCGGCCGATCGGTTGCGGTTCACGTCCCGTGAGCGCCTGCGACAGGTGGCGGCCGCGCTGGGCGACGCGGACATCGCCACGGTGCGGGATCTCCGCGAGCGGCTACGGGCCCTCCCGCCGCCCATCGACGTCCACGGCCGCGGCGCTACCGCGTGACCGGTTTCAGCTTTCCGCGCTGAAGCCGGAGCCGGCCACGAGGTGTCTCACCCGCTGAACGTCAGCTTCTGTAAGAGGTCGCCCGGTGTGGTGGCAGTGGCCCCGGGAGACGTTCCGACCCTTCGGAGTTCGCCCCTCCACGGGTCGGTGCTTCGTTCCGGGATCGCGTACCCAACCTCTGTGGGCAGTACAGCTAGCCGATGTCGAAGGCGACGTCGGTGAGGTCGATCGTCCGCACCTCCGGACTGTCGAGGAGCTTGCGCAGGTTGCCGAGTTTCCAGCCTTCGACGACGAGTCCGTACACGACGCCCTCCTGGGCCGCCCCGGCGAGCTGGCCGCGGTACAGCTCGAACTCCTCAAGGTCGTCCCCCTCATCGAGCAGCCCGACCCACCTGCGAAATTCCGCCAGTGCCGGCACGGGTTCGGTCTCGCACTGATGGGGGACGTCCTCCCAGTTGGTCTCCTCGTTCATGTAGCGGTCCCAGACGACCGCGTTCATGGAGGGCACCTCGCTGGAGTCGTCGAAGAAGGACGTGGCGTAGATGTAGGAGACGCCTCCATCGCAGATTTCGTGCCTCCGGTTGAAGGCGACGAGCTGTTCGGCGGTCATCGAGTGCGCGAACTCCACGACCCCGACGGCCCTGAGCGTCTGGGGGAGTCCGTCGATGGTCTTCCCGACCTTCTTCTTCAGCTGCTCGTCGACGCCGGGCTCCGCGTTCACGGAGTTGATCGCGACGAACAGGCTGCTGGACGGTTTGTCGCGGGAGGGGGCCCGGACGGCGCCGAACAGGTCCTCCGTGATCTCGTACTTCGTCTCGTCATCGCTGGGACCGGCCTGGCGGGGCGTCCCCCACATTGTGTGGGTCGTCTCCAGCAGTCCGCCGTCGCTGTGACCGGGCAACAGGTACTTGTCCGGGTTCGCGACGCGGGCGGCGGTGCCGTACACCTGGGCCGTCCGTTTGTCGTCGAAGTCGCCGAACAGCCACAGAACCCGTTCGACCACGTTGAGGGCGAGGAACAGCGCCGAGGCGACGATCAGGACCTTGAGAAGGGACCTGGCCGTGTACGCCCAGTCGGGCTCCCTCGTGTTCATCACCGCGCGCTCCTGCGACCTAGATCAAATCGGGTACGGCGCACCATAGCCGCCCGGAAGCGGCTCCAGGGGAGTCGGTATCGATTCCTTCCAATTGTGATCACCGGCCCCGTAAGGTGATTACATGCTTACTTGATCACGCGAAGGTGGAGACGATGATCGTTGAGTACGTCCGCTACCGCGTTCCCCGGGCCGAGGAGTTCGAGGCCGCCTACCGGCGGGCGGTGGTGCCGTTGGACAGGGCGCCCCAGTGTCTGGACTACGAGCTGTCGAGATGTGCCGACGAGCCGGGCGTCTACGTCCTGCGCATCGTCTGGACCTCCGCCGAGGGGCACCTGGAGGGCTTCCGTGGCAGCGAGCACTTCACGGAGTTCTTCGCCGAGATAAAGCCGTACGTCGCGGACATCGAGGAGATGCGGCACTACGAACCGGTGCTCACGAAGACCGAACCGGTGCTCACGAGGACCGAGCCGACGCTGTTCGACTGGGCGGGTGGCGCGGCGGCGTTCGAGCGGCTGACCGAGACGTTCTACGGCCACGTGCGCGAGGACGAGGTGATCGGCCCGCTGTTCGCGCACATGGATCCGGGCCATCCGCGGTACGTCGCGCTGTGGCTGGCGGAGGTCTTCGGCGGCCCCGACCGCTACACCCGCGAGCGCGGCGGTTATCCGCACATGCTCTCCCAGCATCTCGGCAGGCACCTCACCGAGCGGCAGCGTCGCAGGTGGGTGAGCCTGCTGATGGACGCGGCCGACGAGGTGGGGCTCCCCGCCGATCCCGAGTTCCGGGCGGCGTTCGCCGGATACGTCGAGTGGGGCACCCGTCTCGCGGTGTCGAACTCCCAGCCGGGCGCCACCCCGCCCCTCCAGGCGCCGGTCCCGCGCTGGGGCTGGGGAGTCGCCCCGCCGTACCGGCCGTGACCCCGGCTCCGCGCCGCACCGGACGGCGTGGCGTCGCGGGGACACATGGGACGACCGTGCCGCGGTACGCCTGTCCGTCACGTCGATCCGGATCGGGACGGACTCGATCGGCGCGGTCCTAGGAGATCTTGCGGCGGTAGGTGTTCATGGCGAAGAAGTAGGCGACGACAAGGATGCCGACGCACCAGCCGAGGGCGATCCAGATGTCGGTGCCGACCGGCTGCTGGGCGAACAGGTCGCGGATGGCGTTCACGATGGACGTCACCGGCTGGTGTTCGGCGAAGAAGCGTACCGGGCCGGGCATGGTGGCGGTGGGCACGAACGCCGAGCTGAGGAACGGCAGGAAGATGAGCGGGTAGGAGAACGCGCTCGCGCCCTCCATGGTCTTGGCGGACAGGCCGGGGACGACGGCGATCCACGTCAGCGCCAGGGTGAACAGGATCAGGATGCCCGCGACCGCGAGCCACGCCGGCAGTCCCGCCGCCGAGCGGAAACCCATGAGCAGGGCGACGAGCACGACGACCACGAGCGAGATCACGTTGGCGACCAGCGAGGTCAGCACGTGCGCCCACAGTACCGACGAACGCGCGATCGGCATGGACTGGAAGCGCTCGAAGATTCCGCCCTTCATGTCCATGAACAGCCGGAACGCGGTGTAGGCGATGCCCGAGGCGACCGTGATGAGCAGGATGCCGGGCAGCATGTAGTTCACGTACGAGCCCGACCCGGTGTCGATCGCGCCGCCGAACACGTAGACGAACATCAGCATCATGGCGATCGGCATGATCGCGGTCGTGATGATGGTGTCGGGGCTGCGCGCGATGTGGCGCAGGGAACGCCCCAGCAGGACGGCGGTGTCGCCGAGGAAATGCTTGCTCATCATGGGTCCTTACCTGTTCGCCGGGAGGCTGTGCTTGCCGGTGTCGCCGTTCCTGCCGCCGTCGCCGACGAGGGCGAGGAAGACGTCCTCCAGGGTCGGCTGCTTCTCGATGTACTCGACCTTGGCGGGCGGGAGCAGTTGTCTGAGCTCGGTGAGGGTGCCGTTCACGATGATCCGGCCCTCGTGCAGGATCGCGATCCGGTCGGCGAGGTGTTCGGCCTCGTCCAGGTACTGGGTGGTGAGCAGCACCGTCGTCCCCCGCTCGGCGAGGTCCTTGACGGTCTGCCAGACCTCGATGCGGGCCTGGGGGTCGAGCCCGGTGGTGGGCTCGTCGAGGAAGATGATCGGCGGGTCGCCGATGAGGCTCATCGCGATGTCGAGGCGGCGGCGCATGCCTCCCGAGTAGGTCGACGCCTTCCGGGCGCCGGCGTCGGTCAGCGAGAAGCGGTCGAGCAGGTCGTCGGCGATCTGGCCCGGGTTCTTGAGGTGGCGCAGCCGGGCGACGAGCACGAGGTTCTCGCGCCCGCTGAGGATCTCGTCGACGGCGGCGAACTGCCCGGTGAGGCTGATGGACTCGCGCACCTTCGCGGCCTGCGTGGCGACGTCGAAGCCGTTGACGCCGGCGGTACCCGCGTCGGCCCTGAGCAGCGTGGACAGGATCCGCACCACCGTGGTCTTGCCCGCCCCGTTGGAGCCGAGCAGGGCGAAGATGCTGCCCCGCGCCACGTCGAAGTCCACCCCGCGCAACACCCGGAGTTCCTTGTACGACTTCTCCAGGCCCCGCACCTGGATCGCCTGGGCTCGCTGTGCCGTCATCAGACGGTCCTCTCTTCTTCTCCGGTGTCCTCGCCGGCGGCGCGGCCGATGGCGGCGGCCAGTCGTTCCCGTTCCCGGCTGATCCACTGACCCTTCGGGTAGTTGCGGAGGAACGCCTCGACGAACTCCACGGGGTCCTCCCCGACGATCTCGCGGATCGGGGTCCCGCTCGCCGCGCTCTGCTCGAACAGGTCGGCGAGGTCGTCGTACATCGACGCCGCCTCGGTGCCGTCGCCCGGCCCGAAGTGCATCAGGTAGCGCTCCAGCGCCTCGACCGCCGCGCGGTAGTTCTCGGGAAGCTCCTTGATGCGCGCCTTGTAGCGCCGGTAGCGCTTCTTGTCCTCAAGTGGTCCGGTGACCACCTCCAGGTACTGCCGGTAGCGGCTCTTCGGCTCGTTCGACCCGGTGTCCATGTCTAGTTCCCTCCTTCTTCGCGGAGCTGTTCGAGCCGTTCTGCGAGGAAGCTCCAGGTCCTCCAGAACTCTTCGAGGTACTCGCGTCCCTGGGCGTTCAGGGAGTACACCTTGCGCGGCGGCCCCTTCTCGGACGGGATCTTCTCCACGTCGACGAGGCCGCGCCGCTCGATCCTGACCAGCAGCGCGTAGACGGTGCCCTCGGCGATGTCGGAGAAGCCCTGGTCCCGTAGCCACGCGGTGATCTCGTAGCCGTACGCGGGCCGGCCGGACAGGATCGCGAGGACGACGCCCTCCAGCGTTCCCTTGAGCATCTCCGTCATCTGCCTGCCCATGGAGGCACCCCCTTCCAGCTACTCGGTGCTGCTGACTACTGGTACAAAGTAACACCGACTACCAGTACATAGCAACACTGAATAGCTGAGGCGCGGGCCGGGACCGCGGGCACGTCAACGAGGGTGAACGAACGACCTTCAGGGCCGCCGGGTGGACTCGCGACTGATCAGGTGCCAGGCGACCTCGGTGTCCCGATCGGCGGGGGCGAGGACGCCGAGGGCGGTACGGGCGCAGCGGGCGCCCTGGTCGCGGAGGGACTGGGCGACGGTGGTGAGCCCGGCCGGGGCGGCGGCGTCGGAGTCGTCCCAGCCGCTGAGGGTGAGGTCGCCGGGCACGGTCAGGCCCAGGCGGGTGGCGGCGCGCAGGACGCCGAGGGCCAGCTCGTCGCCCATGGCGGCGATCGCGTCGCAGGCGTACGGGCCGGTGAGCAGCTCGGCCGCGAGCGTTTCCGCCTCGCGGGCGCTGTTGACGGAGCAGACGGCCACGCGGACCTGTGACCAGTCGCCGCCGGTCTCCGCCCAGGCGTCGCGGTAGCCGCGCAGCCGCCGGCGGGTGACCCGGAAGGTCGAGGCGTCCGGATCGATCCCGCCCGGCGGCAGGGCGCCGGATCCGGCGGGCGGGACCTGGCCGGGGGAGGCCCCGAAGGTGACACCGGAGAGCCTCGCCCGGTCGAGGGGGAAGCTCAGCACCCCCGGGCGCCGTGCCTCCGCGAAGACCTCGCGGCCCACGGCCGCAGCCGCGGCGCGGTCGTCGGCGGCGACGAAGGAGAGGCCGTCGCGGCGCGGGCCCCCGTGGACCACGGCGGGCAGGCCGGTGGCCGAGATGGCGTCGATGACGGGGTCGTCGTCGGCGGTCGTCCAGACCACGAAGGCGTCGACGGCGGCCTCGGTGACCCGGTCGACGTCGGAGGGGCTTCCGGTGACGGGGACGAGGGTGAGCGCCATGCCGTGGTCGGCGCAGACCTGGGCGACGCCGGACAGGAAGCGGGTCGCCTGCGGGTCGTCGAAGGCGTAGGTGAGGTGCTCGCCGAGGACGACGCCCAGGTTGCCGGTCCGGCCGCTGCGCAGCGAGCGCGCCCCGGGGTGCGGGCCCGGATAGCCGAGGCGCTCGGCGGCCTCGCGAACCTTGGCCCGCGCCTCGTCGGAGACCCGTCCTGGCTGGCCGTAGGCGTACGAGACGGTCATCACCGACACCCCCGCCGCGCGGGCGACCTCGGCCATGGTCACCCGGCGTCGCGCCGTCCGTCCGCTCATGGGCCGAGGATATCTGTGTATCGATACACAGCTGATTTGTGTATCGTTACACACATGCCAGGAGAAAAGGGTGCAACCAGGGCGCGTACGGCTTACGTGGGGTTCGCCGCGTTCGGTGTTTTCTGGGGGGTGTGGGGCGCCTCGGTGCCCGCGATCCGCGCCCAGGCGGAGCTCAGCGACGGGCAGCTGGGCACGGCGCTGCTGTTCATCGGCGCGGGGGCGCTGCCCGCGATGCTCGTCACCGGCAAGGCGGTCGACCGCTGGGGACTCCGGGTGGCCGCGCTCCTGCTGGTGACGCTCGGCGCGGTGGGGACGCTGGTGGCCGTGGCCGGACGCGACTTCTGGAGCCTGTCGGCGGGGCTGGCGCTGCTCGGCGCCTCCTCGGGGGCGGCCGACGTCGCGATCAACTCGGCGGCGGCCTCGGCGGAGCGGACGTCCGGCAGGCCGGTCATCACCCGCGCGCACGGCACCTTCTCCGCCATGGTGGTGGCCGGCAGCCTCTCCACCGGACTGCTGCTCGGCGGCCTGGGGGCACCGGTCGTCGTGCCGTTCCTGCTGGTCGCGGGGGCGACGGCCGGCGCGGCACTCGGCGTCGCGGCCGATCGGCGGGCCGCCCTGGTCTCCGGGGGAGTCAGGGAAACCGTCCCGGTCGGCGGGAGGACCGTCCCGGGCGCGGCGGGGGTCACTCCGGTCGTGGGAAGGACCGTCCCGGGCGCGGCGGGGGTCACTCCGGTTGTGGGGAGGACCGTCCCGGGCGCGGCGGGGGCCGCCCGGGGTGGTGAGTGGCGGGAGTACGCCGTGCGCCTGTTCCCGTTGCTCGTGGTCGGCGGACTGGGCGCGCTGGCCTTCGCCGTGGAGAACGCCCACCAGAGCTGGGGCGCGGTCTACCTGGCCGACGTGGCCGACGCGGGGCCCGCGCTCGCCGCGGCGGGCCCGGCGGTGTTCGCCGCCGTCGTCGCGCTCACCCGCTTCGCGGCCGGCGCGGTCGGCTCCCGGCACGCCGCGACCGTGCTCGTCACCGGCGCCGTGACGGCCGCGGCGGGGACCGCGCTGGTGTCCGTCGCGACGGCCGTCCCGGTGGTCCTGGTGGGACTGGCCCTGGCCGCGGCCGGTACGGCGGTGCTCTTCCCCATGCTGATGGGCGTCGTCGCGGCGCACGTGGGCGAGGCGGCCAGGGGGAGGGCGACGTCCGTGGTGACCACCGTGGCCTACCTGGGGTTCCTGGCCGGTCCGGTCTACGTCGGACGCTGGGCCGAGGCGACCGGCCTGCCGGGGGCGATGGTGGCCGTCGCCGCCCTGGCCGCCGCCCTCGCGGTCCTGGCCTGGCCCCTGCTCCGGCTGGCAGGCGGCACCGGCTCCCCTTGGGACTTCCCACGGGGCGACCCCGGCCGCGTGAAGGACGTCTGACGGCCCGTCCTCGGCCCGTCCTCGGCCCGTCCTCGGCCCGTCCTCGGCCCGTCCTCGGGCCCGCCCTCAGCTCGCCCTCGGCTCGCCCTCGGCCTGTCCGAGGGAGGAGGCCGTTCCGGGTCACCGCACACCCCCCGGTCCTCGAACGTGAGGAGGATGGCATAAGGTAGCTCGTCGGTGCGTTCGGGATGAACGCCCTCGATGACCGCTCGGCGGCCGCGAAAGCGGTATCAACCCCGGTCGAAGCCCGCCACCCCGGCGGGCTCCCGAACCGGGCGGAGTCTCCGTCTGGACGATGGACGGAGAGACGTTGACCTCGTACTTCGCTGTGCTCGGCTCGCCCGGCGCGTGGCGCTTCCTGCTGCCCGCCTTCGTCGCGCGCCTTCCGAACGCGATGCTCCAGCTCGGCGTGCTGCTGCTCGTGCACTGGTCCACCGGCTCGTACGGCGCGGCCGGGGTCGCCGCCGCCGTGGCCGCGGTGGCGCCCGCGCTGGTCGGCCCGCGCACCGGGCGGCTGGCCGACAGGTACGGGCAGGCGAGGGTGCTGGTCCCGCAGGTCATCGTGCACGCCGTCGCGCTGGGCGCCCTGCTGGTGCTCGCCTCCGCGCACGCCCCGGCGGTCTCGCTGGTGGTCGTCTCGGCGCTGGCCGGGGCCACGATGCCGCAGGTCGGTTCGATGGTCCGCGCCCGCTGGGCGCACGTGCTCGGCGGGTCGGGCAGGCTGGACACGGCCTTCGCCCTCGAATCCATCACCGACGAGCTGACCTTCACCCTCGCCCCGGTGCTGCTCGTGGCCATCTCGACCGGGTTCTCACCGGTGTGGGCGCTGTCGGTGGCGCTGGTCATGGTCGTGGCGGGGACGCTCGCGTTCGCCGGGGTCCGCAGGGGCGCGCCCGAGCCGATGCCGGTCCGGGTCCGTTCCCAGGGCGGGGTGCTGCGGCTGCGCGGGGTGGCCGTGCTCGCGCTGGCCTTCGTCGCCCTCGGCACGGTCTTCGGCAGCCTCCAGGTCGGCGTCACCTCCTACACCGCGGCCCTCGGCCAGGCCGGTGCCGCCGGACCGGTCTACGCGAGCTTCTCCGGCGCCAGTTTCGTCGGGGGCATCCTCTACGGCGTGGTCCGCTGGCGGATCGGCGCCCCGGTCAGGCTGGTCGCCGCCTTCGGCCTGCTCTCCGCCGCCACCGTCGCCCTAACGCTCGCCGGATCCGTCCCGCTGCTGTACGCGGGAGCCGCCGTGGCCGGGTTCGTCATCGCCCCGGCCGTCATCATCGGCTACACCCTGGTCGAGGGCCTCATCCCGGCCGAGGTCAGGACCGAGGCCTTCACCTGGCTCAACGGCTCCGTCGGGGTGGGCATCGCCGCGGGCGCGGCCGTCGCGGGCCAGCTCGTGGACCGCTTCGGCGCGGAGTTCGCCTTCCTCGTCCCCCCGGTCACGACCGGCGTGGCCGCCCTGCTCGTACTGCTCTTCCTGCGCCGCCTGCGGCCGGGGGCCGACCGCTCCCCGGCCCGCGAGCTGGTCGCCGCGGCCTGACGCGTACGATCTGACCGGCAAGAGCCACGCAGGACGTCAGAGCGCGGCCTCGTACGCCTCCGCCAGGCGTTCCACGACGCTCGGGCCGTCCCGTTCCGGCGCCGGCGCGCCGAGGTGGAGGATCCGCAGCTCGGCCATGAACTCCTCCCACAGCTCCGGCCCACCGGCCGCGAGCAGCTCCGCCCGTACCCGCAGCCGCCTCGTGGTCGGGCGGTTGCGCAGGCCCCACTCGCCAAGCAGCGCGAAGACGGGCACCAGCCGGATCGAGGCCTCGGTCAGGCTGTAGGCGGCCCGCCGTCCCGGCCCCGCGTCCTCGCGGGTCAGCAGACCGGAGCCGACCAGCCGTTTCAGCCGGTCGGCCAGGATGTTGGAGGCGATCCCCTCCTCCGAACCGGCGAGCAGCTGCCTGAAGTAGCGCCGGTTCCCGAACATCACGTCCCGCAGCACGAGCAGGGTCCAGCTGTCGCCGAACGCCTCGACCGCGGCGTTGATCGGGCACCCCGAACGAGCCGGCTCGACCACCTCGCACCACCTCCCAGCTGGTTGCAATTTAACACCGGGCTGATTCAGCATGAACCTGCCGGTTGCAAATCGCAATCAGGCTGGGGGAGGCGGCGACGGGCGACACCGGGCCGCGACCCGGCCGGGGCGGTGCGGATCAGGCCTGGGCGGCCAGGCGGGCGCGACGGGCCTCGCGGCGCTCGACGAAGCGGGAGGCGGTGGTCTCCATCTTGGCGAGGAAGTCGTAGAGCTCCTCGCGGGCCTTCTCGCCCTCGGCGCCGAGGTCCTTCATGTTGAACACGTCCCACTGGCGCAGGACCGGCTGCAGGACGTCGTCCATGTGCAGGCGCAGGTCGTAGATCCCGGCGTTGGCGATGGTCATGGCCTTGCGGGTGAAGCCCTCGATGCCGGTTCCCGGCATCTGGAAGGTGGTCACGACGTCGGTCACGGCGCGCATGGTCTGGTCGGGGGCGAGCTTGAAGGCCGCGTTGAGCAGGTTGCGGTAGAAGAGCATGTGCAGGTTCTCGTCGGCGGCGATCCTGGCGAGCAGCCGCTCGCAGTTCGGGTCCTCGGAGGCCTTGCCGGTGTTGCGGTGCGAGATGCGGGTGGCGAGCTCCTGGAAGGAGACGTACGCCACCGAGGCGAGCACGCCGTCGTAGGAGTTGGTGAAGCCCTCGCTCATGTGCACCATCCGGGCCCGCTCCAGCGCGACCGGGTCGACCGCGCGGGTGACCGTCAGGTAGTCGCGGATGGCGGTGCCGTGCCGGCCCTCCTCGGCGGTCCAGCGGTGCACCCAGGTGCCCCACGCCGCGTCGCGGCCCAGGGTGGTGGCGATCTCGTGGTGGTAGCTGGGGAGGTTGTCCTCGGTCAGCAGGTTGACGATGAGGGAGACGCGGGCCTCTTCGGGGATCTTGGTGTCGGTCTCGACCCAGGCGTCCCCGCCGTAGAGACCGTCGTAGTTACGCCCCTCCGACCAGGGAACGTACTCATGCGGGAACCACTCCTTGGCCACCTTGTGGTGCCGGTCCAGCTCCCCCGCGACGACAGGCTCAAGTTCGAGCAGCAGCTCGGTCTCACTGAACTCTCGCATCAGGTTTCTCCCTCGAAGACTACGCAACCGTAACCTACGTTAGCGTAGGTAAGGCCGTGATAGGTACGTGCTGCATGTCTCATTTACTCGCTCATGGGCGATTCAAGGAAGCCGCTTCGCCCTCCGGTCGAGACCGGTCGTCAGCCGGGGCCGCCCCTCAGCCGAGACCGATCGGCTGGCGGGGATTCCGGGTGTCGTCCGGACCGGGCTGGGCGGGGATCGTCATGACCTGCGCCTTCGTGCCCGCCCGGCCGGTCACGCCGTCGCGGTGCCCCGGCCAGAGGGCGGTCAGCAGGACCAGCGTCGTCTCGGAGAGCACCAGCAGCCGTTGCGCCAGGCCGTAGTGGTCGGCGCCCTCGATCAGGTCCGAGGTCGGTGAGCCCGGATGGGCGGCCAGGAACCAGGCGAGGAGGACCGCCGACAGGACGGAGACCCCCGCCAGCGGCCCGTTCCCCGACCGGCGGCCGAGCATCCACCCCGCGCAGGGCAGCGCGGTGAAGACCACGGCCGCCGACCAGCGGTGGATCTCCCCGGCGATCGAGACGACGCCGGGCGCCGCGTCGGTGGGGAACGCCGCGGTGAGGAGGAGCCCCAGCGCCGCGGCCACGAACAGCGCGCGCGAGGCGGCGGCGCGCACCGGCTCCACCCTGGCCAGCTGGTACGCGACCCAGAGGCAGCCCATGGCCAGGGCGATCGTGCCGCCCACCGTCGCGCGGGCGCTGCCGTCGAGCAGCGCGTAGTCGCTGATCAGGCCGTTCAACGGGCTCACCGTGTCCGCCGCGACCAGGTGCGCGTAACCCATCGCGGCCAGGGCGAGCAGCGGCCCGGCCACCCCCGGCCAGCGGGACGGCAGCCCCTCGCTCACCGGGCCACCTCCTCGCGGGCCGTCCCGAGGTTCATCGCGCCGCCTTCCGGTGCGAGCGCCGCGAGGTTCACCGCGCCACCTCCTCGCGGGCCGTCCTGAAGTTCATCGCGCCGCCTTCCGGTGTGAGCGCCGCGAGGTTCACCGCGCCACCTCCTGGTAGATCCGCTCGAACCTGGCCAGGGAGGCCTGGTGGTCGTGGGTCAGCGCGATGGCGCGGCTCGCGGCGCCCATCGTGGCGCGCGTCCCGGGCGAGGCGAGCAGGGCGCCCAGGTGCCGGGCCAGCTCCTGGACGTCGCCGGGCCGGAACAGGTGGCCGTTCTCGCCGGGCCGTACCAGGTGAGGCAGGGCCATCGCGTCCGCGGCCACGACCGGCAGGCCGCTGGCCATGGCCTCCAGGGTGGCGATGCTCTGCAGCTCCGCGACGCCCGGCATGGCGAAGACGTCACCGGCGGCGTACACCTGGGGCAGCGTCTCGTCGGGGACGAACCCGAGGAAGAAGACCCGGTCCCCGACCCCGATCCGGTCGGCCAGCCTGGCGAGCGCGGCCCGCTGCCCGCCGGTCCCGGCCAGCGCGATCTGCGCGTCGGTGTGGTTGAGCACGTGCGGCAGGGCGCGGACGAGCTCGTCCAGCCGCTTCTCCTCGTCCAGCCGCCCGACGAACACGACCGTGTCCCGGTCGGGCAGGCCGAAGGCCCGGCGGGCCCACGCCTTCGGCTCGGCGCGCGGCTGGAACCTCGCCAGGTCGATGCCGCAGGAGATGGGCTCCACCGGCGGGCCGAAGCCCTTGCCCGTGAGCAGCCCGGCCGCGATCTCGGTGGGCGTGGTGACGCGGTCGGCCCTGGAGTAGACGCGGTTGAAGTCCTTCCAGGCCAGCGCGCCCGCCCTCTCGCGGAGCCGTCCGGGGATGCGCGCGAACTGGAAGAGGTTGTCCGGCATGAAGTGGTTGGTCGCCACGACCGGGACACCGGCGCGCCGGGAGGCGGAGATCGCCGCGCGGCCGACGACGAAGTGCGCCTGCACGTGGACCACGTCCGGGGCGATCTCGTCGATCAGCCGGTCCAGCCTGGCCGGCACCGCGACCCGCATGGTGGGGTGCACCAGCACCGGCGCCGAGCGCAGCCGGTGCACGGTCACCCCGTCCAGGTGCTCGGTCCTGCCCGGCCCCTCGTCCGAGGCGCACACCACGTGGACCTCGTTCCCCCGCTCGGCCAGGCCCTGCGCGAGCCGGTGGGCGAAGTAGGCGGCACCGTTCACGTCCGGCGGGTAGGTGTCGGCCCCGATCAGCACCCGGCGGGTCCGGGTGGGAAGGGGGACGAGGCCCTGCGCGGGGGTCCGCAGGGTGGTGACTGACATGGCCATCGAGGCTCCGTTCATCGTGCTGTCACGTCGTACGAGGGGGACATCGGGGTGGTACGGGCCAGCGCGACGGTCCCGGCGGCGACGAGCGAGGCCGCCACCAGCGCGGTGAGCGTGCTCGCCGCGCCGGTCGGCAGCGGCTCGCCGAGCAGCAGGGCGCCGAAGGCGACGGCGGTGAGGGGATCGGCCACCTGCAGGGCGGCGAACGCCACGCCGAAGTGGCCGATGGCGTAGGCGCGCTGGAGCAGCGCCAGCGCGATCAGGGCGGGCATCGGGACGGCGAACAGGAACCAGGGCTCCCAGTCGCCGTCGACCAGGACGCGGGTGAGCGTGGCGGTCGCGCCGTAAAGCACGCCCGCGCCCATGGCGAGCAGGCAGGCCCGTCCGGCGGGGGAGACCCGCCCGGCGAGGGCCCACAGAAGCAGGGAGGCGGTGGCCGCCCCCGCGAGCAGGACCACCGCCTCCCCGGTGCTGAGGTGCGGTTTCCCGCTGTGCTCGGGCACGACCAGCACCAGGCCGATCAACCCGATGGCGATCACCGCCGCCGAGGCCAGCTCGCCGGGCCTCGGCCTGCGGCGCTGCAGGGCCGCCGCGCACGGCAGGGCGAACAGGAGGCTGGCCACGCCCATCGGCTGCACCAGGGTGAGCGGGCCGTACTTCAGCGCGACGATGTGCAGGGCCGTGCCGCCCGCGATGGCCAGGCCGCCGAACAGCCACCGGGGGCGCCTGACCAGCTGTCCGAGGCCGGGACGCGACGCGCCCGCCGCCTCGAACTGCTGCAGCGCGGCGCCGAGTGCGAAGAACAGGGAACCCAGCAACGCCAGGCCGGCCGCCAGCACAGTCATGCGCACTCCTCCCAAGCAGATGAAGACATGGCGAGATGACCGGATCACCTCGTGAAGGCGTCCGTTGAGGGGCTTGTGGTGAACAGTGGAAGCGTCCCCTGGGGGCAGGCGCCGGAGCCATAGGGGTTAACCCTGACTTCGCAGGGAATTCCCCGAGATTCGCGTCGGGGCTGTTGACCCGCTGGCTTCTCTTATCGTAGTTTCACGGGCATGAATCTCGTGGGCGCCTGGCGCCTGGTCGAGTGGCGGATCGCCGGTGCCGGGGGACGGGTCTCGCACCCCTTCGGTACCGACGCGGTGGGCCTGCTCTGCTACACCCCCGACGGCCACATGAGCGCGACGATCTCGCGCGCCGGGCGCGCACCGCTGCCCGGCGCCAGTCCAAGACATGCGCCCGCGGAGGCGCTGGCCGAGGCGTTCACGTCGTTCTTCGCCTACGCGGGCCGCTACGAGGTCCGCGACGGCTACGTCGCCCATGACGTCGAGGTGGCGCTCAACCCGGTCCTCGCCGGCACCGTCCAGGTCCGCGAGCTGAACGCCGACGGCGACCGGCTGATCCTGGCGGCCGAGGAGGACGGCCGGTGGCACACCCTGATCTGGAAACGGTCATGAATCCCGATCCGGGAGTCCCGCCGCCCGGCGGTCAGTCACCGGAGGCGACCAGCTCCGGCTCCGGCGCGGTACGGCGACGGCGGCGGAGATGGCGGACGGCCTCCACCACGGCGGTGACCGTCAGGGCGAGGCCGAGGCCGAGCAGCAGCCCCTTGAGCGGGTCGTGCTCGAAGGCCGCGCCGCCCACGTAGCCGATCAGCCCCGAGTAGAGCGCCCAGGACACCGCGGCCAGGGCGTCGAAGAGGGCGAACGCGCGCCGGGGATAGGCGACCGCGCCCATGGTCAGGGTGCAGGCGGTCCGGCCGCCGGGAATGTAGCGGGCCACCACGAGGACCAGCCCGCCCCGCTCGGCCAGCGCCCGCTCCGCCCAGGCGAACGCCTTGCGACTGCGCCTGCCGTTGCGCAACCGGTCGTTGGTGGTACGCCCGATGGCGTACGAGATGTGGTCGCCCGCGAACGCGCCCAGCGCGGCCACCACGATCACCAGGAGCAGGTCGGGCGCGCCGGTGGCCGCGGCGAACACCCCGGCCGTGATGACGGACGTCTCCGCCGGGACCACCGGGAAGAACCCGTCGAGCAGCGCCAGCGCGAACAGCGCCAGGTAGATCCAGGGGGAGGTCATCACGTCGTGCAGGACGTCGAGGATGGCCTGTGTCATGTCGGGCTCCAGCCGGGGGGTCGCGAATGTCTCACGAAGCACGCTGACGACCCGGTGATCTCAGGACATCAGGGAGGACCCCCGGTGTTCTCGGATCACATCCCTGAGATCACCGGGGGTCCGTCCCGTCGACCCTGGAAATCCGGAGGAGCCGGTCACATCGCCCGAACGGCCCGGCCCACCCCCCGCCTTCGTCAGGTGGTCCCTCCTCCCCGGGACGGAGACAGCGGAGACAGCGGAGACAGCGGAGACACGGCTCAGTTGAGCTGCCAGATGGCGAGGTTCAGCGAGGCCGCGTACGTCACCCAGAGCAGGTAGGGCACCAGCAGCCAGGCGGCCGGGCGGCTGATCCGCCGGAACAGCACGATGTTGAGGACGATCGCGAGCCAGAGGACGACGATCTCCGCGAACGCCAGGCCGTACCGCCCGGCGCCGAAGAACAGCGGCGTCCAGGCGGCGTTGAGGACCAGCTGGACCGCGTAGACGCCGAGCGCCGGTGTCAGGCCGCGCGCCGACCAGGCGAGCCAGCCGGACAGGGCGATCATGACGTACAGGACCGTCCAGGCCGGGCCGAACAGCCACTGCGGCGGCGCCCAGGGCGGCCGCTCCAGCGACAGGTACTCGCCGCCGGCGTCGACGGCCGCCAGCGACCCCACCACCGCCACCAGCACGAGAGCGACGGCGAATACCGGCAACCCGGCCCAGCGTTTCGGTTGACGCGCGATGACCATGGAGACCTCCCTGCCCCCTTCTTCGCGCCTCTACCGCGCCACGGTTTCCCGGGCGAGGCGGTCCTAGGCGGGCGGGGCGGCGAGGGGGTCGTAGTGCAGGCGGCGCAGCACCCGGCGGAAGGTGTACAGGGAGAAGACCACCGCCAGGCCGCTGATCGCGGCCACCGTCGCGGTGCGGACCAGCAGGTAGGTGCCGATCGACTCGTGCAGCAGGAGCCAGATGCTCACCGCGGAGTTGGCCAGCAGCACGAAGGCCCACAGCAGGGTGATGCGGGCGAAGAACCGGCGGACCCGCTCGTGTTTCAGCACGGCCGAGG
The DNA here is from genome assembly GCF_042888905.1 of Streptosporangium sp. NPDC002721. Taxonomy (NCBI): domain Bacteria; kingdom Bacillati; phylum Actinomycetota; class Actinomycetes; order Streptosporangiales; family Streptosporangiaceae; genus Streptosporangium; species Streptosporangium sp. NPDC002721. Next base: position 13,204 of record NZ_JBIAQI010000050.1, on the reverse strand, counting down.
GCAGGTGGATGTAGTCGAGGGTCAGCTTCTGCACCAGCGGGCGGTTGAGGCGAACCGAGGCGAGGAAGACCATGCTGATGCAGATCGTCCCGAGCTCCGGCTGGAGGAAGTAGATCACCGCGCTCCCGGTCCAGAACCCCAGCAGCGCCCGTACGGTGATCGCGATGACGGCGAGGATCATCGTGCCGGGCACCGGGATCCGCCGGACCAGCCGCCATCCCACTCCCGCGTACACCCAGGTGACCGCCGCGATGAGCGCGCCCTTGAGGCCGAGCAGGGCGAGCGCCGCGTAGAAGACGGCGAGGGGGGCGACGACGCCCTCCAGCAACTTCGGTGCCGCCTGCCTGGCGAGAGCGGCGAGACGGGGGAGGACGATGGGCTGGTGGCTCATGACGCTCCACGGGCTGGTGCGGTGGCAGGCGCCGGGCGTTCACGCCTCCCCCGGCGTGACACGGATGTGCCAGGCCGTCGCAGGGGGTTGCGGGGAAGTTACCGCCGGATGTTCACCGGCCACTCACCGTACCTGACCCCGGGGCGTGCTCTCGTGAAAACAACTCAATAACACTGCAATAACGGATGAGACCGGTACGGATCATTACGGTTCACAAAAAGGATCGCTATCCCGGTAACGGTTAAGAAACGGGAGCTTTCCCCATCGGGTCCGGTCCGCGACCATGAGAGACATGGCAGTGCTGCGCACGCACGCGTCCCGCCGTTCCACCGAGGGTGTCGAGAATGTCGCGGCCCAGCTCGTCCGCTGGCCGGACCTGGCGCTGAAGCGCACCAGAAAAGGGCTGGGTTTCCGGGCCGACGGCCGGGAGATCGTCAGGATGTCCGGTGACCACACGGCGCAGCTGCTCCTCACCAAGCCGGTGATCGACCGGTGGGCGCGGGTGCTCACCGACTGCCATCGGATCACCCCCGGCGCCGACGCCGGGTGGGTGTCCATGTCCATCGAGGGCCGGGCCGACGCCGAGCTGTTCCTCTCGCTCGTCAGCGTCGCGATCAAGGTCAACCAGCGCCCCCGGTGACCGGCGCCTACGGTGACCGGCGCCTACGGTGGCGGGCGCTTACGGTGACCGGCGCCCACGGTGGCGGGCGCTTACGGTGACCGGCGCCCACGGTGACCGGCGTCGGCGGGTGTGCTCAGGGGTGACGGTGACCGGCCTCAGGTGAGGGTCGCGGTGGCCAGCCTCGCCCCGAAGCCGATGAACAGCGCGCCCACGCCCGTGCGCAGCCCGGCCGACAGCCCGCGGCGGGCCCGGAACTGCCGGGCCAGGAACGTCCCGCCGAAGATCAGCGCCGACAGGTAGAGCGCGCTGAACAGCTGGCAGATCGCGCCCAGGATCAGGAACGACAGGGCGGGGGTGCCGTAGGCCGGGTCCACGAACTGGATGAAGAACGAGATGAAGAACAGGATCGCCTTCGGGTTCATCAGGCTGACGATCAGGGCCCTACGGAAGGGGCTCCGCGCGGTCCGCTCCTGGACCGGGGCCGCTTCGGCGGTCTCGCCCCCGGTGCCGGGGGATCGCCAGGAGCGCCAGGCCGACCGGAGCATCTGGAACCCGATCCACACGAGGTAGGCCGCGCCGGCGTACTTGACGACGTTGAACAGGAGCGGCGACGACTTCAGCAGGGAGGCGACCCCCGCCGCCGCCATCACCATCAGGACGGTGTCGCCGACGAAGACCCCCATCGCCCCCCGGTACCCCTGCCGCACCCCGCGCTGGGCGGCGGTGCTGAGCACGTACAGGGAGTTCGGGCCGGGCAACAGGATGATGAAGAAGGCGCCGACCGTGTAGGTCCAGATGTCGGTGATGCCAAAGAACACGGCGATACTCCAGGGGGCGTTACGGATGCGTCATTACCGTACCGCCTAAAGGTGCTTATCTCCTTTTCCGGGTTTTCCGGACACCACGCACCGGTCCACTCGGACACCGTGCACCGCGTCGCCCCTCCGCGCGCCCGACCACGCTCGCCGGAACGCTCCCGGGTGCGGCCCCGGAACGCTCCCGGGCACGGCCTCGGATGGCCCTCGGACGTAGTCACCGGAACGCTCCCGGCCGCGACACGGGCGACTGACGTTTTTGGGCCTTGTGGCAGGACTCTGTCAAGGCTACGATCGCGACAACTCTTAGGAAACTTTCCTAAAAGAAATGCCGACTGGGGGTGCCCATGGCCCGTGCCTCCCCTCCAACCGATTTCGAGCTGCGAAAACTCGGCGGCGGAAGCCGTCGCCGCTGAAGGTCCGACCGTCCGGACGCCTCACCCCCCAGGTTCCACGTCCATGGGAGCGATCATGCGGCGCACCTTTCCCTTACTCGTCCTGACTACGGTTGCAAGCCCCGGCCGCGGCCTGCCCGCCCCCGCCACTCCCGCCTCCGGCGTCACGGCGGCCCCCACCACCGAGACCCCCGTCGTGCCCGCCGTCGTCACGGCCGCCGCGGCCGTCATCGGCGCCGCCGTCGCCGTCCCCGCCCGCCCCGAGGCCTCTCGCTGAACCCGGCGGTCCCCGGCGCCCCGCGCCATCGACGGAACGGTCCCCCGGTCGGAGCCGTGCCCACCCCGCCGTACGGCCCGCGCCCACGTCCGCGCCCGCGCACCCCCCGCGTGGCGCGGGTCGTACGGTCACCCCCCACGGAATGCATGAGGTCAACGTGAAATTACGCGCCATCGCCCGCTCTCTCGTCGCCCTGGCGGCCCTCGTCCTGACGATGGTGGTCGCGCTCCCCGCCCAGGCCGCCTCGGCCACCGCCGTCTTCACCAAGACCTCGGACTGGGGTACCGGTTTCGAGGGCAAGTACACGATCACCAATGGTGGTACGACGACGATCAACGGCTGGTCGGTGGCCTTCGACCTGCCCTCGGGGGCGAACATCGGGTCCTTCTGGGACGCGTCGCTGAGCCGTAGCGGGCAGCGTTTCACCTTCAGCAACGTCGGCTGGAACGGCACCCTTGCCCCCGGCGCGACCGCGAGCTTCGGTTTCAACGGCAGTCCGGGCGGCGCGACCCCGTCCAACTGCACCCTCAACGGCGCGTCCTGCAGTGGCGGCAGCGTCCCCGTCACCCCTGGAACGCCCGGAACGCCGTCGGTGACCGGCACCACCAACTCCTCGATCTCCCTGTCCTGGGGCGCCTCCTCTGGCACGGTCACCGGCTACCGCGTCTACGAGGGCTCCACGCAGCGGGCCCAGGTGACCGGCACCAGCGCGACGATCGGCTCGCTGGGCACCTGCACCTCGCACACCTACACCGTCAGGGCCTACAACGCCCAGGGCGAGTCGGCCGCCAGCGGTCCGGTGAGCGCCACCACCACCGGCTGCAACAGCGGCGCCCCCGGCAAGCCGGGCACCCCGTCGGCGACGGGCGGCGCGAACAGCGTGGCGCTGTCATGGGGCGCGTCCTCGGGAACGGTGACCGGCTACCGGGTGTACGAGGGCTCGACGGTCAGGGCGACCGTGAGCGGGACGAGCGCGACGGTGTCGGGGCTGGGCGTGTGCGAGTCGCACACCTACACGGTCGCGGCGTACAACGCCTCGGGCGAGGGCCCGAAGAGCGACCCGGCCAGCGCGACCACGAACGGCTGCACCGGCGGCGGCCCGCTGCCCAAGCACTTCCTCACCGGCTACTGGCACAACTTCGACAACCCGGCCGTCGAGCTGCGGCTGTCGGCGGTGCCCAACGAGTACGACCTGATCGCGATCTCCTTCGGCGAGGCCACCGCCACCCCCGGTGAGGTCGTCTTCGGCGTCGACCCGGGCCTGTCCGCCTCCCTCGGCGGCTACACCGACGCCCAGTTCAGGGCCGACGTGCAGACCCTCCACGCCCGGGGCAAGAAGGTCATCCTCTCGGTCGGCGGCGAGGCGGGCCGCGTGCAGGTGGCCAGCGCCGCCGCCGCGACCAGGTTCGCCGACACCGTCTACGCCCTGATGCAGAGCTACGGCTTCGACGGCGTCGACATCGACCTGGAGAACGGGCTCAACTCCACCTACATGGGCCAGGCGCTCCGGTCGCTGCGGGCCAAGGCCGGATCGAACCTGATCATCACGATGGCGCCGCAGACCATCGACATGCAGTCCACCGGCGGCGAGTACTTCAAGCTGGCGCTGGCCATCAAGGACATCCTCACCGTCGTCCACACCCAGTTCTACAACTCCGGCTCCATGCTCGGCTGCGACCAGATGGCCGCCTACTCGCAGGGCTCGGTCAACTTCATGACCGCGCTGGCCTGCATCCAGCTGGAGAACGGCCTCCGTCCCGACCAGGTGGCGCTCGGCCTGCCCGCCGGGCCCGGCGCGGCGGGCGGCGGCATCGTCGCCCCGGCCCTGGTGAACCAGGCCCTGACCTGCCTGGCCACCAGGACCAGCTGCGGCAGCTTCGTGCCGCCGCGCGCCTACCCCGGCATCCGCGGCGCGATGACCTGGTCCATCAACTGGGACGCCAGCAACAACTGGAACTTCTCCAGGACCGTCAAGCCGCACCTCGCGACCCTGCCCTAACCCTCTGACCCCCGAAACCCCCGCCCCGGACCTGCCCGGCACCGCACGCCCCGGCCGGGCAGGCCCGGACCCCGCCTCCGCACCCCGCCCCCCACACCTCGCACCCCCCAACCGAGGAAGAAGCATGAGATTTCGACGAACGCTGACCGCGGTCCTGGCCGCGCTCGGCATGTCACTCGGCCTGTCACTGGTCGCGCCCCCCGCGTTCGCTGCTCCCAACACCGCCGTCTTCACCAAGGTCTCCGACTGGGGTACCGGTTTCGAGGGCAAGTACACGATCACCAATGGTGGTACGACGACGATCAACGGCTGGTCGGTGGCCTTCGACCTGCCCTCGGGGGCGAACATCGGGTCCTTCTGGGACGCGTCGCTGAGCCGTAGCGGGCAGCGTTTCACCTTCACCAACGTCGGCTGGAACGGCACCCTTGCCCCCGGCGCGACCGCGAGCTTCGGTTTCAACGGCAGTCCGGGCGGCGCGACCCCGTCCAACTGCACCCTCAACGGCGCGTCCTGCAGTGGCGGCAGCGTCCCCGGCACTCCCGGAACGCCCGGAACGCCGTCGGTGACCGGCACCACCAACTCCTCGATCTCCCTGTCCTGGGGCGCCTCCTCCGGCACGGTCACCGGCTACCGCGTCTACGAGGGCTCCACGCAGCGGGCACAGGTGACCGGCACCAGCGCGACGATCGGCTCGCTGGGCACCTGCACCTCGCACACCTACACCGTCAGGGCCTACAACGCCCAGGGCGAGTCGGCCGCCAGCGGCGCCGTGAGCGCCACCACCACCGGCTGCACCAACCCGCAGCCCGGCAAGATGGCCGGAGCCCCGTACCTCTACATGGGCTGGGGCAGCCCGCCCAACCCCGTGACCGTCATGAACGCCACCGGCGTGAAGTCCTTCACCATGGCGTTCATCCTGTCCGGCGGCGGCTGCAACCCCGCGTGGGACGGCAACCGGCCGCTGACCGGCGGCGCCGACCAGACCGCGATCAACCAGATCAAGGCCGCGGGCGGCAGCGTGCAGGTCTCCTTCGGCGGCTGGTCGGGCAACAAGCTCGGCCCGAACTGCTCCACCCCGGCCGCCTTCGCCGGAGCCGTGCAGCAGGTCATCAACGCCGTCGGCCCCGCGGTCGTCGACTTCGACATCGAGAACACCGACGAGTTCGAGAACTACACCGTCCAGGACCGCATCCTCAACGGCCTGAAGATCGTCAAGCAGAACAACCCGAACGTCAAGGTCGTCGTCACCTTCGGCACCGCCACCACCGGCCCGACCCCGGCCGGCATACGCCTGATCAACCAGGCCAAGGCGCTGGCCGTGCCGATCGACAACTACACGATCATGCCGTTCAACTTCAGCGCCTCCAACATCTACAACGCCACCGTCAGCGCCTCGGAGGGCCTGAAGAACGCCCTCAAGGCCGCCAACGGCTGGACCGACGCCCAGGCGTACGCCCGGATGGGCATCTCCGGCATGAACGGCCTGTCCGACCAGCAGGAACTGACCACGCTGGCGGCCTGGACGCAGATCCGTGACTGGGCCAAGTCCAAGGGCCTGACCCGCCTGGCCTACTGGGCGGTCAACCGTGACCGTCCCTGCCCGGGAGGTGGCGTGGTCGCCCACTGCAGTGGCATCGCCCAGAGCGACTGGGACTTCACCCGCGTCACCGCCGGTTTCTGACCCACCCGAAGCGAACCCGCCCAGCGCGAGCTCGCACGACTCGCACGGCCCGCACCCCGCCCGGGTGCGGGCCGTGCCCCCACGACACCCTCCTAAAGATCTTTGCGGGGTAAATCGGATGCACCTCAGGAAACTCGCCGTGGCCGCCGTCCTGGCGCTCGGCGGGACGATGCTGGCCGCGACACCGGCCCACGCGGCCAACATCGCGACGAACCCGGGCTTCGAGAACGGGCTGAGCGGGTGGACCTGCTCCACCTCCTCGGGCGCCACGACCGTCACCTCGCCCGTACGCGGCGGGACCAGGGCCCTGCAGGCCACCCCGGCGGGCAGCGACACCGCCCGCTGCCAGCAGACGGTCGGCGTCAGGCCCTCCTCCGCCTACACCCTGTCGGCCTGGGTCAGGGGCGGCTACGTCTTCCTCGGCGCGACCGGCACCGGCGGGACCGACCCCAGCACGTGGGCGTCCTCGCCCTCGTCCTACACCCAGCTGTCGACCTCGTTCACCACCGGCGCCTCGACCACCTCCGTGACGATCTATGTCAACGGCTGGTACGGCCAGGGCACCTACCAGGCCGACGACGTCGTCCTCGACGGAGCGCCGGGGCAGGGGCAACCCCCCGCGACGCCCACCGGGCTCACCGGCATCGGCAACGCCACCACCGCCTCGCTGAGCTGGAGCGCCTCCCCGGGCGCGACCGGCTACAACGTCTACCGCAACGGCACCAGGGTCGGCACGCCCACCGGGACCACCTTCTCCGAGACCCCCGGCGTGGGCAACCACTCGTACCAGGTGAGCGCGACCAACGCCTCGGGCGAGTCGGCGAGGTCGGGCGCGGTCTCCGTGACGGTCGGCAACGACCAGCCGCCGCCCCCGTCCGTACCGTCGGGACTGGCCGCCACCGTGAGCGGCACGAGCGTCGCACTGAGGTGGAACGCCTCCTCGGGCGCGACCACCTACAACCTCTACCGCAACGGGACGAGGGTCGGCACGCCCACCGGGACCACCTACACCGACACCCCGGGCGCGGGCACGCACAGCTACCAGGTGAGCGCCTCCAACGCCTCGGGCGAGTCGGCGAGGTCCGGCGCGGTCTCCGCGACCGTCACCGGCACGCCCCCCGGCAACCTGCCCAAGCGGGTGCTCGTCGGCTACCTGCACGCCTCCTTCGCCAACGGCTCCGGCTACATCCGGATGGCGGACGTGCCCAACGAGTGGAACGTCATCAACCTCGCCTTCGGCGAGCCCACCTCGGTGACCTCCGGGGACATCCGCTTCACCCAGTGCCCGGCCGCCGAGTGCCCCAACGTCGAGTCAGAGGCCGAGTTCATCGCCGGCATCCGGGCCAAGCAGGCACTCGGCAAGAAGGTGCTGATCTCGATCGGCGGCCAGAACGGCCAGGTCCAGCTGAGCACCACCGCCGCGCGCGACAAGTTCGTCCAGTCGGTGGGCGCCATCATCGACAAGTACGGCCTCGACGGCCTGGACATCGACTTCGAGGGCCACTCCCTCTATCTCAACAGCGGCGACACCAACCTGTCCGCCCCCACCACCCCGGTCATCGTCAACCTGATCTCCGCGCTCAAGACCCTCAAGGCGAGGTACGGCACCCGCTTCGTGCTGACCATGGCCCCCGAGACGTTCTTCGTCCAGCTGGGCTACCAGTTCTACGGTCCCGGCCCGAACGGCTCCGCCGACCAGCGGGCCGCCTCCTACCTCCCCGTCATCCACGCGATGCGCAACGACCTCACCCTGCTGCACGTGCAGGACTACAACTCCGGTCCGATCATGGGGCTGGACAACCAGTACCACACCATGGGCGGCCACGACTTCCACGTCGCCATGACCGACATGCTGCTCGCGGGCTTCCCCATCGCGGGCAACCCGAACAACGTCTTCCCCGCCCTGCGCCAGGACCAGGTCGCCATCGGCCTGCCCGCCGCCCCGTTCGCGGGTAACGGTTTCACCACGGTCCCGGAGGTCCAGAAGGCCTTCGACTGCCTGGCCAAGGGGACCAACTGCGGGTCGTACCGGCCGAGGGGGGTCTACCCGAACCTCCGCGGCCTGATGACCTGGTCGATCAACTGGGACAGGTACAACGCCTTCGAGTTCTCCCGCAGCCACCGGGCCTATCTCGACGGCCTGGGCTGAGAGCCCCTCGCCGCCGGGGGAGACGGACCTCCGGCGGCGAGGTTCCCCCTTCCGCTACTTGGAGGCGGCTCCGCTGCTTGGAGGCGGCCGCCCGTCGTGACGGCACGGATTCCCGGGGCCGGGAAAACTGGCAGAGTGGTCTCGGTTTGGAGATCCGGGTGGCTGGTTGGTCGCCAGGTCCGGCAGGCTAGGGGCCGTCATGGACTACGCAATTCTCACGGGGTTCGTCCTCGTTCTCGGTGTCGTGCTCGCCCTGGTCGCGCAGTGGAAGGGCTGGAGACCCTCGCTGCTGGTCATCCTGGGGGTCGGAATCGCCTTCCGGGTGCTCATCATGGCCACCTCTGCGGTGGACACCTGGCAACCGGTCGACTTCATCAACAGCTTCAAGCCCGCCGGAGAGGCGGTCCTGAACCGCGAGGACCCCGTGCTCGGCAGCTCGGGAGGCTGGCACTTCCTGCCGACCATCCCCTACGTCTACGGCCTCCTGCTCTGGCTGGGCATCCCCTGGGAGATCGGCGGCCGCCTGGTCACCGTGGTCGCGGACATCGTGCTGATCCCGCTGGTCGGCAAGCTCGCCGGGGGCCCCAGGGCGTCACTGCGCGCCTTCCAGTACGCCTGCAACCCGCTGGCCATCCTCGTCGCCTCCGTCCACGGCCAGGTCGAGCCGGTCGCCCTCGTCTTCGGCGTCGCCGCCTTCGTCGTGGCCCGAGGTCCCGGCGACCCCGACCGGCCGGGCATGACCACCAACCCGCTCGCGCTGGCACGCCAGAGCGTCGCCCTGCACGGCCTCGCCGGTGCCGTACGGCACGCCTTCGGCCCCGAGGGAGTGATCCGCGGGGCGCTCACCCCGCGCCAGGGCGACCGGCTGTCCCTGCGCCGCGCCCTGTTCGCGGGACTGCTGATGGGACTGGCGCTGTGCGCCAAGAGCTGGCCGATCTGGCTCATCCCCGGCATGCTCCTGCTGCTGCCCACCTTCCGCGCCCGCGCCGTGGCGTTCGTGGCCACGGGCATCGCGCCGGTCTTCTTCCTGGTCACCCTGCCGATCTTCGCCGGCACCTCGCTGAGCCAGATCCCCGAGGTCATCCGGGTGATCCAGGACATCCGCCCGATCGTCGGCCAGTGGGGCTACAGCGCCATCCTCATGGACGGCGTCAACGACCTGAACCAGGGGATCGCGACGTTCGGCACCCGCCTGATCTACGTCACCATGCTGGTGGTGGCCTTCCTGTGGCGCCGCGCCGACCCGATCGACCTCACCACGGCGCTGCTGCTCGCCTTCATGGTCGCCACCCCCAGGCTCGGCGCGCAGTATCTCCTGTGGTTCATGCCGTTCCTGATCGCCCGCCCCACCCGCTTCGCGTGGCCCGCGATCATCGGCGCCTCCCTCTGGGCGGGGTACGGCTACCTCTACATGACCCAGTTCGACTCCGCCACCTGGCGAAGTCTGCACGTCGTCTGGTCGCAGGCCTCCATCGTGCTGCTGCCGATCCTGGCGCTCGCCATGCCGTGGGGGCGCCGCGTGCCCCGCGCGCCCGTCGCCGCGCCCGAGGGATCACCCCCCTCGGCGCCCGTCCCCGCGTCCGCCTGAAGCCGCGTTTCCCCTGAAACCCGATGCTCGCCACCGCTCCGTCACCGCCGCGTGACGGAGCACCGGCGGGGCACGGGAGGAGTACGGGCGGGGCTGGTACATTCCGGTCCTGTGACGAGCACCGTGGAAATCCTGCGTTACACCGCCTTCACCCACGACCCCGAGGGGGGCAACCCCGCCGGGATCGTCCTCGACGCGGCAGGGCTCTCCGACGCGGAGATGCTGGCCGTCGCCGCGGAGGTCGGATACTCCGAGACGGCGTTCGTGACCGAACGCGACGACGAGCGACGCGCCTTCCGGGTCCGATACTTCGCCCCCTCGGCGGAGGTGGCGTTCTGCGGGCACGCCACGATCGCCACCTCGGTGGTGCTGGCCGAACGCCTCGGGACCGGGCGCCTGACGTTCGACACCAACGCGGGCGAGATCGTCATCGACACCGAGATCGCCGACGACGCGCTCCGCGCCACGCTCACCAGCGTCCCCACCCGCTCCCGGCCCGTCGCGGAGGACGCGCTAGACGAGGCTCTCGAAGCCCTCGGCTGGTCCCGCGACGAGCTCGACCCGGCGTTCCCCCCGCACGTCGCGTTCGGCGGCGTCGAGCACCTCGTGCTCGCGGCCTCCTCGCGCGAACGCCTGTCCGGCCTCGACTACGACTACGAGCGGCTGAAGGCGCTGATGACCCGCGAGGGCTGGACGACGGTGAACCTGTTCTGGCGGGAGAGCGACGAGCGGTTCCACGCCCGCAACCCGTTCCCGGTCGGGGGAGTCGTGGAGGACCCCGCCACCGGCGCCGCCGCCGCGGCCTTCGGCGGCTACCTGCGGGTCCTCGGGAACGGCTCCTCGGAGTTCACGGTCATCCAGGGCGTGGACATGGGACGGCCCAGCACGCTGAAGGTCTCGATCGCCTCCCCGGACGGCCGGAGCCGGGTGAGCGGGGGAGCGGTCGCGCTGGAGACCGCCTGATCTCGGTGCGACGACCCGCGCGGGCCCGGTTCAGGCGCTCCCGCCGCCGGGCCGATCAGAGGTCGCCACGTCGATCGGGCAACCGGCTCAGGGGCCGCCGCGTTGATCGAGCAGTCGACCCAAGGGCCGCTGCGTCGGTCGGGCAACCGGTTTCAGGGGGCGCCGCATTGGCCGAACAGTCGACTCAGGGGCCGCCGCGTTGATCGAGCAGCCGGCTCAGGGGCACCCCCGCCAGCCGCCGTACCTCGTTCGCCATGTGCGCCTGGTCGGCGTACCCGCTGATCGCCGCGACCTCGGCCGACGTGACGCCACGCCTGGCCAGTCGCAGTGCCCGCTGGAATCTGACCACCCGTTGCAGCACCTTCGGGCCGTACCCGAAAGCCCGCAGGGACCGGCGCAGAAGCTGTCGCTCGCTGACTCCCAGATCCCAGGCCACCTCCCCCACGCTCCGCCCCGCCCGCAGCGCCTCGGCGATCGCGGGCGCGGCCGGGTCGGGGCCGGGCGTCCCGCGCAGCCGCAAGGCCAGCGCCCGCTGCACGACGTTCGAGAACGGCTCCGGTCGCCGGGTCCCGGCCGGCCCGCTGGACGGCTCCGGCCCGGCGGACGCGGTGAACGGTTCCAGCTCGGACAGCTCAGCGAACCGCTCCAGGTCGGACAGCGGCACCCTCAGGTCGCGCAGGCTGTCGAGCGGTACGCCGAACAGCTCGCCCGCCGCGCCAGGTCCGAACCGGATTCCCGTGTAGCGGGCACCCGGCGCCATCCGGACGGATTTCGGGCCCGTGTCGGGCCCGGCGACAAGCGCCCCTTTCGGCCCCCAGATCAGATCCACGCAGCCGTCGGGCACGACCAGCTGCGTCATGGCGGAGGTCGCCTCGTTGCTCCACACGCAGGCCACCCGCCCGGCGAGGCGGGAGTCCGGCGCCCACTCGCGATACATGGCCTCAGCGTACGGGCGACGGGTTCTCGCCCCGTTCCTCTCCCGGACTCTTCCCCGTGCTCGGTTTCCCGTCGTCGGGGACGTCCCCGGAGACGAGGGCGGCGGCCCAGTCGCCGTCGGGATCGCTGTCGATCAGCAGGGCCCGGGTCAGCAGGCTGAGCGGGATGGCCAGCAGCGCGCCCAGCGGGCCGAGCAGGAACGTCCACAGGATGAGCGAGAGGAAGGTCACGGTGGTGGACAGCCCGACGGCGTCACCGAGGAACTTCGGCTGGATGAGCGATTGCACCACGAAGTTGATCAATATGTAGGCGACGATCACGAAGATCATGGTCTTGGGCCCGCCCTCCAGGAGAGCGAGCAGGGCCGGCGGGATCAGTCCCAGAACGAAACCGACGTTGGGGATGTAGTTCGTGATCAGCGCCAGTACTCCCCACAGGAGGGGGAGCGGTACGCCGAGAATCCAGAGCGCGGCCACGTCCAGCGCGGAGCAGATCAGCCCGAATCCCGTCGAGACCAGGAGATAGCGGCGGGTCTTGTGGGCGAAGTTGTTGAGCGCCCCGATGAGCAGGGGCCTGCGCGCCGTGCCCATGGCGAGGATCTTGGAGAAGGCCTGGGCGTCCAGGCACATGGCCAGAAGCAGGACGACGATGAGGACCAGGCCGGAGAACACGCCCAGCAGCCCTGAGACGAACCCTTGCGCGAGCGCGAAGATCTTGCCGGGGTCGAAGGAGTTGATCGCCTCGTTCATCTGCTGTGTGCCGAAGCCGAACCTGGCCGCCTGCTGTTGTGCCTCCGCGACGAGCTGGTTGAACTGCGCGTCGTAGGTGGGCGCGAGGGCCGCCATCTGCGCGACCGCCACGGTCAGGATCGCCACCATGCCCAGGAGCACCAGCAGCACGATCGCCAGGGGGACCGCCACCAGCGTCCATCCGGGAGCGCCACGTTCGCGAAGCCAGGTTCTGACCGGAGAGACCGCCAGGACGAGGACCAGCGCGAGCAACACCGGTCCGATGATCGACCCGATCTCTCTGATTCCCGCCAGGGTGACCACGGCGCCCGCGGCGCAGAGGAGTACGACGAGCGCCCTGGGCAACACTCTTTGGTCCGTCATGACGGATCTCTACCCAGCAGGTGAGAAACACGTCCTGGCGGGGCAGGCTCTTCGATTTGACGGAGTCCGGCGGCGTACATAGAGTTCACAGGCCCGAGGGGGTCGGCGGAGATCGCCAGAGCCTCGGGACCCTCCTTCTGATCATCTCCCTTCGTCGGGGCGCATGCGTCACGCCGAAGTCCGATTGGACAACGACCGGATGTCGGAGTAAGTTAGAGGGGTTGCCCTGGAAACGGGGTGGTCGTAATCCTAACGGGTTCGATCGGATCGCGTCGA
>NZ_JBIAQI010000049.1:0-42550 GCF_042888905.1 Streptosporangium sp. NPDC002721 | reverse complement strand
CAGCGGGCGGGCAGGCTGTCGGGTGGCCAGCGCGCCCAGCTCGCGCTCACCCTGGGCCTGGCCAAGCGGCCCGAACTGCTGGTCCTGGACGAGCCCGTGGCCTCGCTCGACCCGCTGGCCCGCCGCGAGTTCATGCAGGGGCTGATGGAGGCCACGGTCGAGCACACGCTGAGCGTGGTGCTCTCCTCCCACCTGGTCTCCGACCTGGAACGGATCTGCGACTACCTCATCGTGCTCGTCGACTCCCGCGTCCAGATCGCCGGGGAGAGCGAGAAGCTGCTGGCCACCCACCACCGGCTCACCGGCCCGCGCCGCGACCCCGACCGCCTCCCCGCCGACCAGCACGTGGTCTCCGCGCGCCACACCGAACGACAGAGTACGTACGTGGTCCGTACCGACGCCCCGATCCACGACCCCGCCTGGACGGTCACCCAGCTCGGCCTGGAGGACCTCGTCCTGGCCTACATGGACAAGCGCACCGCCGACAACCGGCGAGCCGCCCTGGAGGTGCAGCGATGATCTGGCTGACCTGGCGCCAGTTCCGCGGCTCGGCCGCGATGACGGCCGCCGTGCTCGTCGCACTCGTCGCCACCCTGGCCCTGACCGGCCCGGAACTGGCCTCCCGCTACTCCACCGGGATCACCGCCTGTGTGCGGGACGACACCTGCGACCGCTTCTTCGACAGCTTCTTCGACGACTACCAGACGCCCTTCATGGCCGTCAGCCTCCTCGTGCTGCTCCTGCCCGCCCTCGTCGGGCTCTTCTGGGGAGCACCGCTGATCACCCGGGAGCTGGAGGCGGGAACGCACCTGATGGTGTGGAACCAGAGCGTCACCCGCACCCGCTGGCTGGCGGTCAAGCTCGGGCTCACCGGCCTGGCGGCCATGGCCGCCGCCGGTGCGTGCGGCCTCGCGGTGACCTGGTGGTCCGCCCCCCTGGACAAGTCGGCCACCTCGGAGCTGGCCCTGATGGCCCCCCTGGTGTTCGGCGCGCGCGGCATCGCCCCGATGGGGTACGCGGCCTTCGCCTTCGTCCTCGGGGTGACCGTGGGCATGCTGGTGCGCCGCACGCTGCCCGCCATGGCCCTCACCCTGGCCGTCTTCGTCGCGACCCAGCTCGCCATGCCGCTGCTCGTCCGTCCCCACCTGATGCCCCCCGTCACGTCGGCCTTCGAACTCAGCCGTGCGAACGTGGATGGCATCGGCATAAGACGGGACGAAAACCAGTTCGTGCACATCAGGCTGGACTCTGCCATTCCCGGTCAAGCCGGGGCCGGTGCCTGGGTACTGTCCAGCGACTTCGTCGATCCGTCCGGGCGCGTGATCTCCGGCAGCGGCGAGGAGGGCGCCGCCGTCAGGACCTCCACCACGTCGGGACCCTGCGCACCGCCGGGACCGGGAGCGGGAGCGGGAGCGGGCATGGACGGGTGCCTGGTCGAGATCAACCGGCTCGGCTACCGGCAGCAGGCGACCTACCAGCCCCTGGAGCGCTTCTGGCCCTTCCAGTGGATCGAGACCGGCATCTACGCCCTGCTCACCGCCGCCCTCACCTGGTTCTGCTTCTGGTGGGTCCGAAGGCGCCTGTCGTGACCGGCGTCAGGGTCACCAGGGTCACCAGGGTCACAGCCACCGGGCTCGCGCTCCTGCTGGCGGCGGCCTGCACCGCGCCGACGCCGCCGCGCATCCAGGCGAACACGGCGGGCGCGACGGTGTGCGCGCGCCCCCAGGGACCTCCCGCGGCGGAGACGGCCACCACGATCGACGTCATCGAACAGGCCTACTTCTGCATCCTGGGCACCTACTACAGCGGCGCCACCCTGGACGCCCGCTCACTGCTGCTGGCCGGATTCGCCGCCCTGACCCAGGAGCTCGGCCGCGACGGGCGCGAGGTGCCCGAGGCGACCATGCCCGCCCTGACCGGCGACCGCAAAGCCGACTGGACCGCCTTCGAGACCGCCTTTCGGAAAGTCACCGACCAGGTCCCCGACCTGCGCGAACAGCTGGCCGTCGTCACTTTGGAGGCCATCGTGGCCTCCCTCGACGACAACCACGCCCGCTGGGCACACAGCGTCAAGCGGCCACCCGACCACTACGACGGCGACGGCTACGGTTTGGGCCTGACGGCCAACGTCACCGGCGCGCAGGCCGACGCCAACCCCGGCACCGCCCTTCCCCCGCTGTTCGTCACCACCGTACAGGGCGGCGCCGCCCAGGCCGCCGGGCTGCGCGCGGGCGACGTCATCGAAGCGGTCAACGGCTCGGCACCCTTCATCGACGGAAAGGCCACCCCCGCGATCGCCGCCCTCTACCCGCGATACCCGGAGGCGCGGCCGGTCGAGTTGCGGTTGTCGCGCCAGAGCACCGGCCGCCGCTGGAGCGTGACCCTCAAACCGGGCCTCTTCCAACGGGACCTGACCGCCCTGCAGGTGGTGAGGTCGAAGCTGTTGGACGACGACGTCGCCTATGTGCGGATGACCGGATTCGCGGCCGACTCCGCGAACCGGGTGTTCAAGGCCGTCACCAGGCTGCGCGCCGGCCGGACGCTGTCCGGCGTCGTGCTGGACCTGCGCGGCAACGGCGGCGGCAGCCCCGTGGAGGCGACCCGGCTGCTGAGCGCGTTCGGCCACCGCAGGGTCACCGCCTACCAGTGCGCCGTGGACGGCACATGCGAGACCATGCGGACCGACGACACCGTCGAGTTGCTTCGCCTGCCGCTGGTGGTGCTGGTCGACCGCGGCTGCGCCTCGGCGTGCGAGCACTTCAGCTCCGCGGTCAAGGACCTGCGCCTCGGGCAGCTGGCCGGCACCAGGACCGCCGGGCTCGTCTCCGGCCCGGCCGGGTCCTACCTGCTGAGCAACAACACCCTGCTGAGCTTCCCCGACAAGCATCACTTCGGACCGAACCGCGAGGTCATCGACAAGATCGGCGTGCCGCCCGACCACCACGTCCCCCTGACCCCCGAGGACGCCGCCGCCGGACGCGACCCCGCCCTGGCCAAGGCCCTGGCCCTGCTGCACAAGTGAAGGGACCCCTCTCCATGAGACAGCTCCTGGCCGTGGCCGCGGGACTGATCGTCCTGGCCGCGTCCGCCTGCTCCGCCCCCACACCGCCCCGGGCCGACGCCGGCCCGCCGCTCACGCCGACCGGTCCCGCCACCCTGCCCGCCCCCACCGGGCCCCATCCGGTCGGCACCACCGCCCTGCACCTGACCGACACCTCCCGCCCCGACCCCTGGGACCCCGACGCCGACGCCAGGGAGCTCAAGGTCACCCTGTGGTACCCGACCGGGCGACGGGACGGGCGGCGGGCGCCGTACATGACGACCAGGGAGTCGGAGCTCCTGCTGAAGGGCTCCAGGATCGCGACCGCGCCGTACGGCACGCTGAGCAGGACCCGGACCAACGCGATCGAGGACGCCGAACCGGCGGGGCGGCGACTTCCGCTGGTGGTGCTCTCCCCGGGCTTCACCAAACCGATGAGCACCCTCACCTCCCTGGCCGAGGACCTGGCCAGCCGCGGCTACGTCGTGGCCGGGATCGACCACACCCACGAGAGCTACGCCACCACCCTGTCCGACGGCCGGGTCGCCGAATGCGTCGCCTGCGACAGCGACACCGACCCGGGTTTCGGCGCCGGGCTGGTCCAGGGCCGGGCCGCCGACGTCTCGTTCGTGCTCGACCGGCTGACCACGACGTGGAAGGGCTCCGGCCTGATCGACCGCGAAAGGATCGCGATGGCAGGCCAGTCGATCGGCGGGGCCGCCACCGTGGCGGCCATGGTGAAGGACCCCCGGATCCGCGCCGGAATCGACATGGACGGCACCACCTACGCCCGCATCCCCAAGACCGGCCTCTCCCGGCCGTTCATGTTCCTGGGCTCGCCGCAGCACGTCCCGGGCGGCCGGGACAACTCCTGGGACCGCGACTGGAAGCTGCTGACCGGATGGAAGCGCTGGATCGTGCTGACGGGCGCGGACCACCAGTCCTTCACCGACCTGCCGCTGATGATGGGCACCCTCGGTATCGCTCCCCCCGCCGGCGCCCTGCCCGCGGCACGCTCCGCCGAGCTCACCCGCACGTACGTGGCGGCCTTCCTCGACCGGCACCTGAGATCACGACGACAACCCCTCCTGGACGGGCCGTCGTCGCGCCACCCCGAGGTCGGGTTCTGCCCCGCGACCTGCGGCCGGTCCTGAGGCGCCGCGCCCTCGCCGCCCTCGCTCACAGCCAGTCGTGTTCGCGCGCGTACCGTGCCGCCTCGTGCCGGGTCCGGGTCTGGGTCTTCTGCATCGCGTTCGACAGGTAGTTGCGCACGGTGCCTTCCGCCAGGTGGAGCTGGACGGCGATGTCGGCGACCGAGTAACCCCCGCCGGTCGCCCGCAGCACATCGATCTCACGCTCGGTGAGCGGGCAGTCGTCGACGACGGCGAGGGCGGAGACGTCGGGGTCGATCCATCGCCTGCCCTCGTGCAGGGCCGTGATGACCGAGACGATGTGAGCCGGTTCGGCGGACTTGCTGACGAAGCCCTGGACCCCGAGCCTCAGCGCCCTGCGCAGCACCCCCGGCCTGGCATGGCGGGTCAGCATGAGGATCACCTGCTCCGGCCGTTCACGGCGGATCTCCGCGACGGCGCCGAGCCCGTCCATGCCGGGCATCTCCAGGTCGATGACGAGCACGTCGGGCCGGTGTCGCAGCGTGGCCCGGACGGCCGCCTCGCCCTCCTCCGCCTCGGCGAGCACGGTGATCTCCCCTTCGAGGGGGAGCAGCGCCGCCAGCGCCTTGCGGAGGAGGGCCTCGTCGTCGGCGAGCACCACGGTGGTCATCAATCGTCCTTCCCGGTTTCCGGAGGGCAGTGCTTTCAGCGGGCGGTGTCCGAGCGGCCGTGCGGGAACGCCGCGGCCGTCAGGAAACGCCCGTCCTTCTGCTCCACCGTCAGCTCGCCCCCGCTGCCCTCCACGCGTTCCTTGAGCGTGGCGAGCCCTCGCAGCTCGGGAGGCGGATCCTCCCGGGCGCCGTCGTTGACGATGGCGATACCCGACTCCGACAGGGTGATGCGCACCTGCCGGGCCTGCGCGTGCCGCAGGATGTTGGTCGTCGTCTCCCGCAGGACCTGGCCGAGCAGCTCGCCCGCGTGCGCGTCGACCTCGGCCTCCCGGTCGACGCGCACGCGGATGCCCGCGGCCTCGAAGAGGTTCTTCGCGTTCTCCAGCTCCGCGGACAGGTTGAGCCGCCGCTGCGCGTAGGCGAGCGCCTTGGTCTGGGCGATGGTGTCGCTGACCAGGGCGTGCACCTCGCGCAGTTCCTGCTCCACCCGTCCGGCGTCGCTGTGCACCAGCTTCTGGGCCAGCGCGATCTTCAGCTTCACCACGTGCAGGGTGTGGCCCTGGATGTCGTGCAGATCGCTGGCGAAACGCATGCGCTCCCGCATGACGGCCAGCTCCGCCTCGCGCTCCCGTGCCTCCTCCAGCTCCTTCACCAGGCCGTAGAACTTCTGGTTGGGGAACATCAGGCCGGTCAGCACCGCGGTGATGCCCGCGGGGACGATGACGTACGCGATCAGGACGGCGGAGAGAGGGTCCTGGGTCACCAGCAGCCTCGCCGCGCCCACCGCGGCGACGTAGGAGATCACCCCCAGGGCCACCTTGCCCCGGTGGCGCGGCAGCTGGGGGACGGTCAGGGAGCACACGATCGAGATGCCGTAGAACGCCGTGTCGCTGCCTATCACCAGCGCTCCGACGGCCCATACGGCCGCGGCGACGACCAGGCAGGGAAGCGCGACGCGGGAGATGTCACGCGCCGCCCATCTCACGAAGGCCACCAGGCTGACGGCCACGCCCAGCCCCAGGACGACGGCGTGCCACCAGGTCCTGGCCTCCATCGCCACCAGCAGCACCCCCACGGCGGCGATCATCGGGAGGAACATGACGATGTTGAGCCTGCGCAGCCGTCCCCGCGTCGTTTCGGTGTACCCGTAGGTCGTGTGCAACCCCCTCCGGGCCGGCCTCACCGGTCCTCGCCCGGCCGTTCCTCCCCCGGCCGTGGAGCCGTCGGAGCGCCCGCCACGACGAGGGCCGTCACCGTCGGTCACCGCTTGTTCCCCGACCGCGACTCCAGGCCGCCGGGCAGGACACCGGCACGAGGCGGCGGGGAAAGGCGGTCGCGGTGACCGTCGGCGGGACGCGCGGGGCTTCGGTGTCCATGGGTGACTTTCCGGGAGCGAATAGCACAGTATGTCTATTATTCTCAGCGTTTTCGTGGTGCCGCCAGTGACGCCGTGTCATACGTTCACCCAAGAAATGTCATGACGGGGTCATGGCGAGGCCGCGCCGCCCGCCGGGATCGACGCCGTGTCCTCCGGGAACCACGCCGATGACGGCACCCGGCCGATCATGCAGAATGCGCAGATGGACAGTGCTGACATCTCGCCGCGGGCTCATACGGACGACGCCGACGGCACGACGCCGAGCCTCGCCGCCGCCGGTGTCACCGCCGGTGTCACCGCCGGGGCGGGCTCGCCCGGTGAACCCGGCTCGTTCCGTGAACCCGGCTCCCCCGGTGAATCCGGCTCGTCCGGTAAATCCGGCTCCCCCGGTGAGCCCGGCCCGACCGGTGAACCCGGGACCGCGCTCGCCCGGCGCGCTCCGGCCGGGGGCGCGGCGCCCGTGGGCGACGCGGTCGTCCTGGACGGGGTGACGTTCGCCGGCGGTCGGAGCTCGGCCGACGAGTACGTGACCGAGGAGGCGGCGCGGCTGATCGCGGCGGCTCCGGCGGCCAACACCACCCGCGCCTACGCCCGCGTCTGGGCCGGATACCTGTCCTGGTGCACCGCCACCGGCCGCACCCCGCTGCCGGCCACCGCCGCGACCCTGGCCAGCTTCGTCGCCGAGCTGGCCGGTCGCGGCCTGGCCCCGGCCAGCATCGACCAGGCGCTGGCCTGCGTGTCGTCCGCGCACGGCAAGGCGGGCCTGGCCAGGCCGCACACCGGCGCCGCCCGCGACGCGTTGCGCGCCTACCGCCGCGACTGGAGCACCAGACCTGGTAACGCGGTACGCAAGGCCCCGCCGATCACGGTCGAGATCCTGCGCGTCCTCGTCGAGCACACCCCCGACGACACCCCCACCGGCATCCGGGACCGGGCCGCGCTGGTGCTCGGCTTCGCGCTGATGGGCCGGCGCAGCGAGCTCGCCGCCCTCGACTGCGAGCACCTCACCTTCCCGCGCCAGGGCCTGGAGGTGTTCATCCCCGTCAGCAAGACCGACCAGGACGCCGCCGGGCAGACCGTCGCGGTCCCCTACGGCTCGCACCTGGACACCTGTCCGGTCCGCTCGGTGCAGGCCTGGCTGACCGTGCTGCGCGAGCACGGCATCACCACCGGGGCGCTGCTGCGGCCCGTCGACCGCTTCGGCCGCATCGGCGGCACCCCCGGCTGGGCCGGTCGCGGTGGCCTGCGCCTGTCGGGCGTCACGCTGAACACCATCGTCAAGGACGCCGCCCTGCGCGCCGGCCTGGCCGACGCCGGACGCTACAGCGCGCACGGCCTGCGCGCCGGAGGCGCCACCACCCTCGCCGACGCGAACGTGCCCACCGGCAAGATCGCCGAGCAGGGCCGCTGGAAGCCCACCTCCCCCACCGTGCACGGCTACGTCCGCGCCGTCGACCGCTGGAAGGACAACCCCATGGGCAGAGCGGGCCTGTGACCGCCCCGGAGGGCCTTCCCGCGCGGGCCCGGGGAACCGCGGTGACCACGGCGTCGGTGGACAGGGTCATGGAGACGCCGATGCCCGGGCCGAGCACGGCCAGGAAGACTCCCAGGCCCCGGTACGACGGAGGAGGGGCGGTGAGACCCAGGCCCGCGAGTCCCGCGGCGCGCCGGCCGCCGGGCCGGGAAGCTGTCGGGCGGCCGGTCCAGGCGGTAACGCACTCTCACCGGCCCCGGAGGCCTATCGGACCGCCAGCCGGTCCAGGTGGTAACGCACGCTCGCCATGGCCTGGTCGGGGTCGCGCACGCCGAGCAGGATGTCGAAGGCCAGGCCCTCGACCATGGCGAGCAGTGTGATCGACTCCCGTTCGGCGTCCAGCTCGGGCCGCAGCTCCCCGGCCCGCTGGGAGCGGCCGATCAGCTCGGCGACCTGGTCGTGCAGCCAGAGATATCCCTCCTTCAGGGGTTCGGTCAGGTGGGGGGCGTCCACGGCGCGGGCGGCGAACGCCTGGAGGACGCGGCGCTCGGCCCGGCGGCGGGCGTCCAGCGGCAGCATCTCGGCGATCATCACCTGCAGGAAGGACCGCTCGGAGACGGCGGCGCCGAGGTCGCCGAGCCCGGCCACGATCCGCGCGGTGACCTGCTCGCCGGTGTAGCCGATCACGTGCCGGAGCAGCTCCTCCTTGCTGCGGAAGTAGTGCTGCACGGCTCCGAGCGAGATGCCCGCCTCGACGGCGATGTCGCGCAGCGTGGCGCGGTCCAGCCCGTGGCGGCCCGCGATGCGCAGCACGGCCTCGGCGATGTGCCGGCGCCGCTCGTCGTGATCGACCTTCTTCGGCATGCTCTCCCCTTTTCCATACCCGCGTATTATAATACAGCGGTATGGCAACCGTTGCGTTCTTCGCCCCCGCCGCCTCCGGACACGTCAACCCCACGCTCGCCCTCGCCGCCGAACTCGTGCGACGCGGCCACCGGGTCACCTACGCCACCACGACGGCGTACGCCGAGCGCGTCGCCGAGACCGGCGCCGAGATCGTCCCGGTCACCTCCACCTGGGAGGGACGCGACGACGTCAAGGTGCCACAGATGCACGGCGGGGAGTTCGCCCGCGCCATGGGCCTGCTGCTCGACGAGACCAGGGCGATGCTCTCGCAGCTGGGCGAGGGCCCACCGCCCGACCTGGTGGTCCACGACGGGCCGATGTGCTGGTGGGGCCGGGTCCTGGCCGGGCGGTGGCGGGTGCCCTCGGTGGAGACCTGGCCCAACCTGGTCAGCAACGCCCACTGGTCGATGGCCACCAAGTACACGACGTTCAACCCGCTGAACCCGCGCTTCCTGCTCATGGCCGTCCGGCTGGGCCGCTTCCTGCGGGCGGAGGGGACTCGCGACATGCAGGCGTTCATGCGGGGCGACGGGGCCACGCTCAGGCTGGTGACGCTGCCACGCGCCTTCCAGTACGCCGGCGAGACCTTCACCGACCGGTACGCCTTCGTCGGCCCCGGCCTCTCCGAGCGCGCCTACCAGGGCGGCTGGGAACCCTCCGGCAACCTCCCGGTGGCACTGGTCTCGCTGGGCACCGCCTACAACGACCGGCCCGACTTCTACCGCACCGTGCTGCGCGCGGCGGCGGACCGGCCCTGGCAGGTCGTGCTGGCCGTGGGCGAGCTGGACCGGAAGACGCTGGGGCCGGTGCCGCCCAACGTGGAGGTGCACCGGCACGCGCCGCAGCTGGCCGTGCTGCGGCACGCGCGGGTCTTCGTCACGCACGCCGGGATGGGCAGCACGATGGAGAGCCTGCACTTCCAGGTGCCGATGGTGGCCGTGCCGCAGATGGCCGAGCAGCGGGCCAACGCCGACCGCGTCGCCGAGCTGGGCCTCGGCGCGGTGCTGGCGCCGGGCGAGATCACTCCCAAGACGCTGTGGCGGGCCGTGGAGGAGGTGGCGGGCGACGAGCGCGTTCGCGAACGGCTGGCGTGGATGCGGCAGGAGATGGCCGACGCGGGCGGGACTCCGGCGGCGGCCGACGCGGTGGAGGAGATCCTCGCCCGCCGATGACCCGGCCCCCGTCGCGACGCCGGCCCGACACGGACGCCCAGGCCCGACGCGGACACTCAGACTCGACACGGACACTCGGGCTCGACACGGGCGCCCAGGCCTAACGCGGGCGCTCAGCGGGAGGACCCGGCCGGCTCGTCCCAGTCGAGGTGGTGCTCGTAGATCCATCGGCTGGGGTCGCGGCCGGTGCGGGCCAGGTGCCTCATGGCGAGGGTCATGACGAGGTCGCGCGGGATGCGGGCGACGGGACCGAGCGTCTTCCAGGTGTCGGTGCGCCTGCCCTGCGCCACGACGCGTTCGACCCGTTCCCGGCGCAGCCGCTCGTACGCGGCGAAGGCGGAGGCGACGTCCGGGCCGTCGCGCAGGCATTTGGCCAGCACCACGGCGTCCTCGACGGCCATGGCCGCGCCCTGGCCGGCCGACGGGACGGTGGCGTGCGCCGCGTCACCGATGATGATCATGCGGTCGCGGTGCCATCTCGGCACCGGGGGGACGTCGTAGGTGACCCAGCCGGTGGAGAGCCGATCCGTCGCCTCGACGAGGGCCAGGGCCGGGCCGCGGTCACGCCGGAACGCCTCGACGAGCTCGGCCCGCCACCGGTGCTCGCCGATCGACGCCAGTTCGGCGGGGGTCGGCTCGGTGGCCCGCATCAGGTTCGCCGCCCACCACACCTCACCGTCCGGGTGCGCGGCGCAGGCGAAGAACGCGCGCCTGCCGAAGATCGCGTTCATCGTGCCCGGCCGGCCGCCGATCGCGACGCCCCGCGCGTAGCCGCCCACGTTGACCAGCCCGCCGTAGCGCGCGGCGGGCGCGCCCGGGTCGATGATCTCGCGTACGCGCGAGCGCAGCCCGTCGGCGCCGATCAGCAGGTCCCCCTCGGCGGTGCCGCCGTCGGCGAACGTCGCCAGAACGCCCCCGCCGGTGCCGCGGGCGTGGGCCAGCCGCTTGCCGTACTCGATGCGCACCCCGCGCCGGGCGACCTGTTCACGGAGCGCGCGGTAGAGCTCGGCCCGCTTGACGGTGCGCCCGACCGTGCCGTCCGGCAGGACCGGGCCGTGCGGCAGCTCGCCGATCCGCCTGCCGGAACCGCTGGTGAGCGTGATGTGCGAGGTTTCGAAGCCGAGCCCGCTGACGTCGAGACCGAGCGCGCGCAGGGCGCCCAGGGCGTTCACCGCCAGCGTGAGGAACGCGCCCGCGTTGTCGGCCGGGCGGTCGTAGGCCTCGTAGACCACCGCCTCGATTCCCGCGCGGTGCAGGGCGAGCGCGCTCGACATCCCCGAGATACCGCCGCCGGCGACCATCGCTGTATATGCCATATACCGAGTCTATGGCATATACTCATGGGGACCGCAAGTCACCGATCGAGTGCCAGGGGAAGACGATGAACGGCGAGCTGCCACCCGGGCTCCGGGCCCTGTGGGACCGGCCGGACGGCCCGGAGCCGGAACCCCGGCCCAGACCTGGCCTGAGCCCCTCTCGCATCGTCCGGGCGGCGGTGGAGGCGGCCGACGCCGAGGGCCTCGACGCCGTGTCGATGGCCAAGGTCGCCGAGCGTCTCGGCTTCACCCCGATGTCGCTGTACCGCCACATCACGAGCAAGAACGAGCTGCTCCTGATGATGCTGGACGCGGTCGCGACGGTGCCGGCCGAGCTCGACGAGCCCCGCGACGGCTGGCGGAGCGCCCTGGAGCGCTGGTGCCGGGCCCAGTGGGAGATGCTGCGAGCCCACACCTGGATCGTGCGCCTGCCGATCACCGGGCCGCCGATCACCCCCAACCAGCTCGCGTGGACCGACCGCGCCCTGGCCGCGCTGCGCGGCACCGGGCTCACCGAGGCCGACAAGGCGGGTGTCGTGCTGCTGGTCGCCAACTACATGCACGCCACCGCGCGCCTGGCCGCCGACCTGGGCCGGAGCGCCCACCGGGAGCCCGTCGCCGCCCACAACGCGCTGCTCGGCGACCTGGTGGACGCGCGGCGCTTCCCGGCCCTGCGCGCGGCGATCGACGCGGGCGCCTACGACTATCCACGGGACACCCCGCCGCAGGACCGGCACCTGGACTACACGTTCGGCCTGGCCCGGATCCTGGACGGCGTCGAGGCGCTGATCCACACCCGCGCCTCGGCCCCCTGAGCCCCGCCCGGCGTCGAGAGCGTCCACCCCAAGCAGGCGGCCGCCACCGCGCGGGGCCGGGAAGCGCTGCACGGGTCCCGCCTCACCGGCGCGGACTCGGTCGCGAAGCCGTGCGCTACCGCCCGGGGCCAGGGAGCGCTACGCGGGTTCTCCTTCACCGGCGCGGTCGCGAAGCCGCGCCACCGCGCAAGGCCGGGAAGCGCTACGCGGGTCCCGCCTCACCGGCGCGGGCGCAGTCGCGAAGCCGTGCCACCGCGCGGGCGACGAGGTCGCCGCGGCGCCGGTCCCGGCGGGCGTGGACGACGATGCGCCGCAGCACGGCGGGGCGGACCACCGGCCTGGCGACGACCCCGCCGGGCAGCTCCGCGACGGCCAGGCGCGGCAGGACGGTGACGCCGACCCCCGCCTCCACCAGCCGCAGCGCCGCCCGGTGGTCGTCCAGACGGGCGGCGTAACGCGGCGCGAACCCGGCGGCCCCGCAGGCCGTCAGGATGATCCGCCCGATCGGGCTGTCGTAGATGTCGTGATCGATCCACGGCTCGCCTTCGAGCTCCCGCAGGGCGAGCTCGCGGGCACCGGCGAGAGGGTGGTCACCGGGAAGCACCGCGACGAGCTCCTCGACGAGCAGCTCGTGACGCTGGTAGCCGTCGAGGTGCACCTCGGCCCCGTTGGCGGGCTCGGTCCGGATGTCGAGGTCCGGCCGCCGGCGACCGCGCCCGTCGACGGGCTCGTTGAGGCTGACCTCGACCGTGAGGTTCGGCTGGTGCCGGCGAACGGTCCGCACGACCTCCGGGATCCACCGCTCGGCCGCGGAGGCGAAACAGGCGATCGCCAGATACTGCGCCTGACCGCCCCGGAGGTCGGCGACGACGCGTTCGAGACGCCCGAAGTCGGCGAGCAGCGACTGGGCCTGGTCCGCCAGGTGCCGCGCGGCGTCGGTGGGGCTGATGCCGCGCCCCTGCTTCTCGAAGAGGACCAGCCCGGTCTCCCTGGCCAGGGTGGCCATGTGCTGGCTGATCGTCGCGGGAGAGTAACCGAGGTTCCGCGCCGCCTTGTTGATCGAGCCGGCTGCCAGGACCGCGCGCAGGATCGCGAGACGTTGCGGGTTAAGCATGACCCCCAAAGTAAGGCAACACCGAACGATGAAGCACATTTGTTTGCTTGTTACGAGAGGTTCCGCCGACCGAAGATGACATCGGGCACGACATCCCACGTCGTCCCGGGCACGGTGAGAGAGGTTGGCGATGGACACGACATTCTGGGACGAGGCAGACCGCCTCCTGGTCCGCTACGGAGCCGGCTTCACCCCGCGCGTCATCGAACGCGCCTCCGGCGCCTACGTCTACGACCGCCAGGGCACGCCGATCCTCGACTTCACCTCGGGGCAGATGAGCTCCATCCTCGGCCACGCGCACCCCGACATCGTGGCGACGGTCTCCTCGGCGGTCGCCTCCCTGGACCACCTCTTCAGCGGCATGCTCAGCACCCCCGTACTCGAACTCGCCCGCAGGCTCACCGCGACCCTGCCCCCGGCGCTCGGCAAGATGCTGCTGCTCACCACCGGGGCCGAGGCGAACGAGGCCGCGATCAAGATGGCCAAGCTCTCCACCGGCCGCTTCGAGATCGTCTCCTTCGACCGCTCCTGGCACGGCATGACCCAGGGAGCCGCCGCCGCGACCTTCTCCGCCGGGCGGCGCGGCTACGGCCCCCAGACGCCGGGAAACCTCGCGCTGCCCTCGCCGAACGCCTACCGCTCACCGTTCCGGTCCTCCGACGGCTCACACGACTGGGAGGCCGAGCTCGCCTACGGCTTCGCCCTGGTCGACCAGCAGTCCGCCGGAAGCCTCGCCGCCTGCCTCGTCGAGCCCATCCTGTCCTCGGGCGGGATCATCGACCTGCCACCGGGGTATCTGCGCCGTCTCAGGGAGATGTGCGACGAACGCGGCATGCTGCTCATCCTGGACGAGGCCCAGACCGGTCTCGGCCGCACCGGGGCGATGTACGCGTTCGAACGCGACGGGGTCGTCCCCGACATCCTGACCCTGTCGAAGACCCTGGGGGCCGGGCTTCCCGTGGCGGCCGTCGTCACGACCGCCGAGATCGAACAGACCTGTCACGACCGGGGGTTCCTCTTCTACACCACCCACGTCTCCGACCCCCTGGCCGCCTCCGTCGCGCTGACCGTCCTCGACGTCATCGCCCGCGAGAACCTCACCGAGCGTGCCGCGAGGCTGGGCGGCCAGCTCGCCGACCGGCTGCTGGCGCTTCGCGACACCTACGAGGTCGTCGGCGACGTCCGCGGCCGCGGCCTGCTCCAGGGCGTCGAACTCGTCAAGGACAAGAAGAGCAGGACGCCCGCCGACGCGCTGGGCAAGGCGATCACCTCGGCCTGCCTCGAACGGGGCCTGCACATGAACATCGTCCAGCTCCCCGGCATGGGCGGCATCTTCCGCGTGGCCCCGCCCCTCACGATCGGGGAGGACGAGCTGCACACCGGCCTGGACATCCTGGAGGCGTCCCTCAGGGACGTGCTCGACGCCGGCACCTGACCGAGGCCGGCGCCGGTCGCGGCGGACGGCCCCGCCGTCCTGCCAGGCGAGCCCTACCCCCTGGAGAGGGGAAGCCGGACGGCCGGCGGGAGCGGTGCCGGGACGGGGTTCGCCTGGAACGACTGGATCATCAGGGCCGCGAAACGGCGTGACGCCGCCACCCTCATCCCGGGTGACTCGGCGCGGATGCCCTCGTTGGCCATCAGCGCCAGGCTGATGTCCTCCAGCACGAAGTCCCCGCGCAGGGAGCCCGCCTCCTTCGCGCGCCGCACCAGCTCGAACATCATGCGCAGCGTGCGGTCGCGGTCGGCGGCGAAGCCGGCCGCCCGGGGAAGGTGCGAGGTGAACGCGCGGGCGAAACCCCGGTCGAGGGCGTGCACCTCCATGAGCCTCTCGATCACCAGGCGGAAGCCGCTCCACGGGTCGCTCGCCGCCAGCCCCTCCTCCACGATCGCCGAGCAGGAGGCCATCTGCTCGGCGAAGGCCTCGGCCAGCAGCGCCTCCTTGGTCTGGAAGCGCCTGTAGACGGTCGCGACACCGACCTCGGCGCGCCGGGCGATCTCCCGGATCGGCACCTCCAGGCCCTCGGCGGCGAAGGCCGTGCGAGCGGCGGCGAGGATGCGCTCGCGGTTGTCGCGGGCGTCCGAGCGGAGCCTCGTTACCACTTGGGCCGTCACCGCTCTCACTTTAGCCAAACGGACGGGGTGCTCCGTTACGGTCGGCGCATGAGAGCAGTCCAGTTCACCGAGTACGGCCCGCCCGGCGTCGTGCACCTCGCCGAGGTGGAGGCGCCGCACGCCGGACCGGGCAGGATCCGCGTCGCCGTACGGGCCTCCGGGGTCTCGCCCGGGGAGGTACGCATCCGCTCCGGGGAGATGCGTGACGTGGTGCCCCTGACGTTCCCGTACCGGACGGGGTTCGACGCCGCGGGCGTGGTGGACGAGGTCGGCGACGGCGTCGAGGGCGTGGAGGTCGGCGACGAGGTGTTCGGCATGACCACCACGGCCGCGCGCGGCGCCAACGCCGACTTCGCGGTCCTCGCCGCCTGGGCGCCCAAACCGGCCGCGTGGAGCTGGGAGGAGGCCGGCGGCGCCGCGGGCGGCGCCGAGACGGCCACCCGGGTCCTGGACCGGCTCGCGGTCGGCGCCGGGCACACCGTGCTCGTGCAGGGCGCGGCCGGCGGGGTGGGCACCATCGCCGTCCAGCTCGCGGCCGCCCGAGGCGCCACGGTCATCGGCACGGCGAGCGAGCACAACCACGACTTCCTGCGTTCCCTCGGCGCGCTGCCGACGACGTACGGGCCGGGGCTCGCCGAACGGGTCCGCGCGCTGGCACCGGCTGGGGTGGACGCGGTGTTCGACTGCGCGGGAGGGGCGCTGGCGGACCTCGTCGCCGTCGCCGGCGACGCGGCGCGCGTGGTGACGATCGCCGACCTCGGCGCGGCGGCCCACGGCGTGCACATGTCGCCCGGGGCGCCGGCCGACGCCACGGGCGAGGCCGTGGGAGCCTTCGCCGACCCGCTGGCGCTGCACGGTCTCGCGATCGCGGTCACGCTCGCCGGGGAGGGCCGGCTGCGGGTGCCGGTCGCGGCGGCGTTCCCGCTCGCCGAGGCCGCGGCCGCGCACGAGCTGAGCGAGAGCCGCCACGCCCGCGGAAAGATCGTGCTGGTGGGCTGAGCGGACGCCCGTGGCCCGTCACCGTGACCGGCCACGGGCGAAGCCCTGTCAGGCCGTGGTCCGTCACCGTGACCGGCCACGGGCGAAGCCCTGTCAGGCCGTGGTCCGTCACCGTGACCGGCCACGGGCGAGGCCCTGTCAGGCCGTGGCCCGTCACCGTGACCGGCCACGGGCGAGGCCCTGTCAGGCGGTGGCCCGCATGTGCTCTCGCGCCCACTCCTCGAAGGTGGTGAGCGGGAGGCCGAGGGCCCTCGCGTACTCCGGGCGGGCCGGCTGGCCGGCCACGTTCATCCACTCGTGCGAGGCGCCCATCGGCGGCATCCCCGCGGCGACGGCCTCCTGCTCGGTCATGTCCGGGGCGGACAGGGGCGTGCCCAGCACCCGGGAGAGGACCTCGGCGATCTCCGCCATCGACAGGTGGTCGCTCGCCAGCTCCAGCTCGACCCCGTCGAAGCGCTCCGGCGCGAGGACGGCCGCGGCGGCCGCCGCGCCGATGTCCTCCGTCGCGACGAGGGACAGCCGGGTGCCGGGCTTCAGGACGCTCACCAGGCCGCCCTCGACGCCGCGCGGGAACAGGAACGCCATGGACGGCAGGAAGTTCTCCATGAAGAAGCCCGGCTTCAGAAGCGTCCAGTGGGGGAAGCCCGCCGTGCGGAGCCGGTCCTGGATCGCGCTCTTGGCGCCCATGGTGCGCTCCAGCGAGGTCCAGCGGCCTTCGGCCCAGCCGGGGGTCTCGGTGTGCCCGCCGGCGCCGGTGACGGACGTGTGCACGAACTGCGGCACCCCGGCGGCCCTCGCGCCCTCGATGAGGTTGACGCCCTGGGTCACCTCCCCGTCGTAGTCGAAGCCCTCCGGGGTGATGGCGGGCATCTGCACGGAGAAGACGGCGCGGGCCCCCTCGGCGGCCCGGATCACCGAGTCGCGGTCGTGGAGATCGCCGGTGACGATCTCGACGCCGAGCGCCTCGACGGCCCTGGCCCGGTCGGTGGCCGGGTCGCGCACCAGCGCCCGGACGGGGACGCCCGCCGCGAGCAGGGCGCGGGCGGTCGCCCCGCCCTGCCTGCCGGTGGCGCCGGTGACCAGAACGGGTGCGGAATCTGCGGACATGATGCTCCTCGGGTACTGGCCTCGGATACTGGCCCAGCAAACGGCGGGGCCCGCCGTTTCTTCTGCGGTACGATACGGCGGGGCCCGCCACTTAGCAAACACGGAGGTGACGCCATGCCCGGACCTCAGCGCGCGGACGCCCGGCGTAACCGCGCGCGGATCCTCGCCGTGGCCGAGAGGGAGGTCGCCGCCCACGGCGGCGCGGCCTCCCTGGAACGGATCGCCCGCACCGCGGGGGTCGGCTCGGCGACCGTGCGCCGGCACTTCCCCGGCCGCCGCGCGCTGCTGGAGGCGGTCTCCCACAGCAGGATCGAGGCCCTGTGCGCCCGAGCCCGGGACCTGGCCGGCGAAGGCGACAGCCGCAGCGCGCTCCTGGAGTGGCTGGGCGACGTCGTCGCCTACTCCGTCTCCGCCCGCGGGCTGGCGGAGACGCTGGTCCACGAGGGGGCCGGGCCCGGTTCGGTGTACGAGAACAGCTGCTCGGCGATGATGGAGGAGGCGGGAGACCCCCTGCTGCGCCGTGCCGTGCGGGACGGCGCGGTGGCGGCGGGCGTCACCGTCACCGACCTGATCACGCTGGTCGTCGGCATCGTCCTCGCCACCGAGCACCACCCCGACCCCGCAGCCTCGGCGGACCGGCTGTTCCGGCTGGCCGTGGCGGGACTGGGCCCTCGGAGCTGACGTTCGCGGCGCGCCCGCCGGGGTCGGCGTTCGTCCGTACACGGGGGATCCGCCTGTGCCCGTACGCGGCCGCGGGCCGGTCGCGAGGGGTCAGTCGGTGTCGTGGGAGACCAGCAGCCCGAGCACGTTCCCTTCCGGGCTGAGCGCGCCGATCGCGATCTCCCGGTCCACCCAGTACGGTTCCCACCGGGTGAGCCCGAACGCCAGCCACGTCCATCGGGCGGCGAGCTCGTTGACCCGGTGCAGGGGCGCGTCGGCGGGGGCCCCTGTCAGGCCCGCGATCGACCGCCACGCCTTCACCCTGCCGTACCCACCGCGCGATCCCGCCTGGAAGACGGCGTCGCAGTAGGCCGCGGTGAACAGCTCGCCCACCACGTCGCCCAGGCTTTCCCGACGTCCGTTCAGCGCGCCCACGGTCGTGAGGGCGTCCGGCAGGAACGCGTTCACCCGTGGCGACGCCACCTCCCGGGGGTCGAGAGGCCGGGGAAGTTCGATGACCGCCGCCGGCGAGGGGCTGCTCCAGTGCCGGACGGCGGAGGCGATGAGCAGCTCGTCCCGCCTCGTGCTCACGATCCTGGGCTCGCCCGCCGACGCATTCGCCGGCCGGGTTCCTTCCCGGTTCCGGGAAAGCGGGGGTCGCGGAACGTGGAGCTCGCCGCGGTCCCGCCACGGGAAGTCGGAGGGGCGCACGAGGCGTTCTCCCCTGGAGCGTTTGAGGGGCAGTCCCGCGAGGGGGTGGTCCAGCTCGCGCAGCGCGGCCGCGCAGCGCGCCGCCGCGGGCACCCGGGTCAGGTTGACGCCGCGCACCACCAGCTCCTGCGTCAGGCAGGCGACCAGCTCCGCCCACATGCCGGGCTCGTCCGGGAGGCGTTCCAGCAGCGGCAGCAACCGGTGGACCGGCCGCTTCCCGGCCAGCAGGGCGGCCAGGTCGCGGATCTGCCGGAGCCCGCGGTCACCGGTGTAGCGGTCGCGCACCAGCTCGGCCAGCGACCCGGCGTCGACCGGGACGCCCGACAGGGCCGGATCGTGTGGCTCCCCGCCGCCGGTGTGGCGGCTCACGAAAGCGTCCCCGACGACGGCCCGCCGCCGCCCGCGACGGCCGGGGCACCGGGGGCACCGGGGACGGTGGTCGTTCCTTCTTCTCTTCTTCGCACGCCCCCAGGAGTAGCCGGGCGGGCTTGCGCGCCGGTTGTGAGCCACTGTCGCCGGGTGCTCCGGGCAGGCACCGTGCGGTTCAGGAAGGTGCGGGGCACACCCAGCCGGGGCGGCGGGTGCCCTCGTCCCTGGTCCGGGTCGCCGTGGTGATGAGGCGCTCAAGCCGTTCGCGGGTGTTCGGCAGGCCGCCGATCCGCTCGTCGACGCGGTCCCGCTCGGCAGAGAGCCGGTCGAGCAGCGCGGGGGTCACCTCGCCGGTCTCGACGCACGGCAGCAGTTCCACGATCGTCCTGCTCGGCAGCCCCGCGGCGTACAGCTGCTGGATCAGCCGGACGCGGCCGACCGCCTCGCGCGCGTACCGCCGCTGCCCGCTGGGGCCGCGCACCGGGGCCAGCAACTTGTGTTCCTCGTAGTAACGCAGGGCCCGCACGCTCACGCCCGTCTTGGCGGCCAGTTCGCCGATACGCATGGGCACCTCCCTGTGGCCTCGGTCATAATGCTTGCCTCTGACGTCAACGTGAGGTTTTAGCGTAGCCCTCGACCGACCTGGACAGGAACGACTCAGGCCCATCAGGAGGCAACCATGCAGATCGCCGATTCCGTCGCGCTCGTCACCGGCGCCAACCGCGGCCTCGGCCTGCACTTCGCGCGGCAGCTGCTGCGGCGGGGCGCGGCGAAGGTCTACGCGACCGCGCGTACGCCCGAGCTCGTCGACGTCCCCGGCGCGGAGGTGCTCCGGCTCGACATCACCGACCCGGCGGCGGTCGCCGCCGCCGCGGCCGCCGCGGGCGACGTCACCCTGTTGATCAACAACGCCGGTGTCGCCACCTTCCAGGGCCTGGTCACCGGGGAGCTGGAGAAGATCCGGCTGGAGATGGAGACGCACTACTTCGGCACGCTCAACATGGTCCGGGCGTTCGCCCCCGTGCTGGCCCGCAACGGCGGCGGGGCGATCTTGAATGTCATGTCGCTGCTGTCGTGGATGTCCCACGAGGGGGCGAGTGCCTACAGCGCGGCGAAGGCGGCCGAGTGGGGCCTGACCAACGGCGTCCGCCTGGAACTCGCGCGTCAGGGGACCACGGTCACGGGCCTGCACGTGGGCAGCACCGACACCGACATGCTGGCGGCCTACGACGTGGAGAAGAACGACCCCGCCGACGTCGTGCGCACCGCGCTGGACGGGCTGGAGGCCGGTGCGATCGAGATCCTCGCCGACGAGGACACCGTCCGGGTCAAGGCGGCCCTGTCCGCGGATCCGAGCGTGCTGTACCCGCGGATCGCCTCGAAGGCCGACGCCGGCGGAAGCCGCTGACCGGGTGGTGTACGACGGCCACGAGCACGGCCACGGGCATGGCCACCGGTATGGCCACGAGCCCGGGCACGAGCATGGGCGCGGGCGCCACCATCCCCCCGCCGAGGCATCGGTCACCCCCGAGGCCATCACCGCGCGCCTGAACGGCGCGCGACGGGAGATCGTCACCGCCGAGGAGCACCTGCGCACGCTCACCGGCCGCGAGGGCCGGGCGGTCCCCCCGCACGACGTCGTCGTACGCGCCACCCGGCGCCGGTGATCACACCGTCGGCGCGTCCGGGCAGCCCGGGCTCGCCGTGATGGCGATCTGGTCCGGCGCCGCGTCCAGGAGGATCAGGACCCCCGCTATCGCGACGATCCAGCGCAGCGTCGAGCGGGATCCCGAGGAGAGCGTGGCGCGCCACCGTTCGAACCGGTCGCGCGTCCGCTCCCCCAGGGCGGCCCAGGCGGCGAGGAGCACGAGGCCCGGGAGCACCATGATGGTCACGTACACGCCGAGCAGCGGCGACCACTGGGCGGCGGGCAGGCCGGCCGAGGTCATGACGCCGATCGCGGCGAAGTACGGCACGGCGGTGGCGAACTCGAACAGCCAGGTCCCCAGCCCCAGCAGCAGCATGGCCCGTACGGTGAAGGACCTGGCCTGGACGCGCGCGCGTTCGGGGTCCTTGTCGGGGATGAAGTAGCTGCCCACGAAGAGCGCCACCCCGAGGGCGGCCTGCCCCCAGGCCCACACGGTGTCGTCGACGACCGGCACGACGGCGCCCAGGCCGAGCATGAGCAGGACTCCCAGGGCGAAGTAGGCGATCGCGACCGAGCCGAGATACACCCCCAGCAGCACGCCCACGCGGCGCGGCCCGGCCAGCAGCAGGTAGAGGGTCACCCCGATCACGGTGGGGCTCAGGGTGTCGAGCAGGGCCAGTCCGAGCACCGCCCCGATGGTCTGGATCGACAAACCTGTCCCCCTCCAGGAGTCGGCGAACCGTAATAATACGCCCGTGTCAGTTAAAGTAACACACCCGTGTTAGCATGGGAACGTGCCTCGACTTGTTGATCATGACCAGCGACGGGCCGAGCTGGGCGAGGCCGCCATCCGGGTGATCCTGCGCGAGGGTCTCGCCGGTGTGACCGTCCGCGGGGTCGCCGCCGAGGCCGGCTGGTCCACCGGCTCCCTGCGGCACTATTTCGGCAACCAGTACGAGCTGCAGGCCTACGTCGTCCAGGCCACCACCGACACCCTCCGCCGGCGGGTCGTCCCGCGCGTCCAGCGGCTCCGCGCCCAGGGGTCGCCGATCGAGCGGATCGCCACGATCGTGGAGGAGATGCTCCCGCTCGACGACGAGCGGCGCGAGGAGTACGCGCTGTGGTCGGCGATCGTGGAATGGGAACGCCATCACCCTCCCGCGGGAGGCTCGGTGACGTGGAACGACCAGCGGGCGCTGCACCGCCAGTGCGTCGCCGCCCTGTACGGATACGAGTCGGCCCGCGAGCCCGAGCGGGCCAGGCTCCCGCACCCCGACGAGCAGGTCGAGTTCTGGGCGGCGCTCCTGCACACGTTCGTCGACGGGCTCGCCGCCCAGATCGTGAACACCCCCGGCGAGATGTCCGCCGACACCGCGGCGCGGCTGCTGCGTTCACTGCTGCGGGCCGTGCTTCGCGCACGGCAGGACCGGCACGCGCACCGGCCGGAAGCGGAGAGCGCGGCGCGGGCCGACTAGGAGACCGTCGCGAGCCGTCGCGGGCCGCCGACGGGGCTCTCAGGCGTGCAGGGTGAGGGGGGCGGGCATCCCGTCGGTGAACAGGCGCGCGTCGACCTGGTCCAGGGCGACGCGCAGGGCGCCGAGGGCGACGCTGTCGGCGCCGAGGTCGGAGGCCCTGATCTCCGGGACGCGCAGGCACAGGCGGCCCAGCTCCTGCTCCAGGGGGTCGATGAGCAGGTCGGCCGAACGGGAGTAGCCGCCGCCCAGGATGACGACCTGCGGGTCGAGGGTGAGCACGAGGGCCGCGGCCCCGACGGCCAGGTCCTTGACGTAGCGGCGCAGCGCGGTCCTGGCGTCGCGGTCGCCCTCGCGGGCGCGTTCGAAGACCCAGGCGGCCTTGTCGTTCGGGTGGATGTCTCCGGGCACCCCGGGACAGTTCTCGAGGCGGGAGGGAGCCGACAGCCAGCGGAGCGTCTTGAGCGCGCCGATCTCGCCGGCCGCTCCCCCGTAGCCACGCCGCAGGGTGCCGTCGATGATGAGGCCCGCGCCGATTCGCATGCCCGCCAGCAGGTAGACGATGTCGTCGGCGTCCTGGGCGGCGCCCTGCCAGCGTTCGGCGACGGCGGCGAGCTTGCAGTCGTTCTCGACGAGGATCGGGCAGGTGAACCGGGCGGCGAGGTGCTCGGAGGGCGAGACGCTCGCCCAGCCGGGCAGCGGGGTGAACAGCGTGGTGCGGCCGGTCGCGTCGACGGGGCCGGTCACCCCGACCGTCACCGCCCAGATCTGGTCGGGCCGCATCCCGGCGGCCGCCAGGCACTGGGAGATGGCGGTGTCGACGGCCTCCAGGCGGGCGGCCGGGTCGGCGTCGGGCTCGACCGGCAGCCGGTGGCTGCGCAGCACCCGTCCTTCGAGGTCGGCGAGCAGGACGAGTATCTTGTGGCCGCCGACGTCGACGCCGAGCACGTGCCCGGCGTCGGCGTTGAAGTGGTAGCGGCGGGCCGGGCGGCCGACGCTGCTGCCGTCGGGCTCGACGATCTTCACCCACCCGTCGGTGACGAGCCCGCGGACCACGACGTCGGTGCCCGGCCGGGACAGGCCCGTGCGGGCGGCGAGCTCGGTGACCGTGGCGGGCGGCTGCCCCCGCATCGCCCTGACGATGCTGAGCGAGTTGAGTTCGCGGAGCTTGCTGACGTCGGCTCCGGCCGCCTCGGGCACCACTACCCCCTAATTATGCTTTGTTAAAGCGAAATTCTAGCGGCCCGTCACGAGATCGGATACTGCTGTCCCGGGTTCAGCGCGGCGGTGAAGTCGACGACTCGACCGTCGATGGCGAAACGGTACCGGCCTTCCTGGACGATCTCGGGCCGTTCGGCGAGATAGGCGGCCATCTGGTCGAGCTCGTCCGGGCTGAGCCAGGACGGCGGGTCGGAGACGGCCTTGAACCCGCAGATCGCGGCCAGGTCGCGCAGCCAGCCCATCTGGGTCTCGGTGAGCAGGTTGAGGCGGCTGCGGAAGTAGACGATGTCGGGGTCGACCTCCAGGAGGGGCGACTGCCACAGCCGGTGCAGCGTGTTGACGACGGCGTTGTAGGCCATCGCGTCCGAGGGGTCGTCGGTGGCGTAGTTGGTCCACAGCGGGGCGACGTCGGGGCCGCTGCGCATCCCGTCGACGAGCCCGAGCGAGGGCAGCAGGAGGCCTCCGCTGCCCAGCAGGTAGACCTCCGGCCCCGCGACGCGCCTGATCAGGGCGAGCGCGTCCCGGTAGGCCTGCTCGCGGGGCGCCCCGGAGTGGCGGACGCCGGGAACGGCGCCGGCGTTGATGAAATCGATCTTGAGGTAGGTGAAGCCCCACTCGTGGACCACGCGGTGGATCATCCGCGTGAGGTGTTCCCGGACGCCGGGGTGGGTGAGGTCCAGCGCCCAGTAACCGGTGCCCCAGTTGTGGCCCGCGACGACCGGCTCCCCGCCGGCGTCGCGCAGCAGGAACTCGGGGTGCTCGCGTGCCGTGTCCGAGGTGGGCAGCACGATGAAGGGCGCGAGCCACAGGCCGGGGCTCATCCCGGCGGCGGTGATCCGCTCGGCCAGGGCCCGCATGCCCGAGGGGAACTTCTCGTTGGGCTCCCAGTCCCCGACGGCCCGCTCCCAGCCGTCGTCGATCTGGGCGACGTCGAAGCGCAGGCCGGCCAGGCTCGCGATGTCCTTGTTCAGCACCTGCTCGGTGATGCCCTCGTAGTAGGCGTACCACGTGCACCACACGTTGCCGGCGCGCCGGTCGCCGCTGCCCAGCCGCTCGGCCAGCTGCTCGGCGTAGCGGGCGAAGACCTCCCGCTCGGGACCGTAGGCGAGGAACCAGGGGGCCCCGTCCTCCTCGCACCAGCCGGCGAGGGTGTCGTGGTCGGCGGTCAGGCGGGGGGTGCCCAGCCCGAGGGAGCCCAGCAGCAGCACCTGGCCGTCGGCGCCCTGCACCGCGGCCACGGCCGAGGAGTGGTGGCGGGCCGGGTCGTCCCAGACGGTGTCGTCGGCGGTCAGGCGGCGTACGGGATTGGCGATCCGCAGCGGCGGCTCGCTGAGGCGCCGCCACCCGCACGGGCTCCAGGAGTTCTGGCCGTGGCGGTAGAACAGGGCGTCGCCCAGACCGTGCAGGATCGCGACCCGGCCTGGCGGCAGGACCAGACCGCCGCCGACGGGC
The DNA here is from genome assembly GCF_042888905.1 of Streptosporangium sp. NPDC002721. NCBI lineage: Bacteria > Bacillati > Actinomycetota > Actinomycetes > Streptosporangiales > Streptosporangiaceae > Streptosporangium > Streptosporangium sp. NPDC002721. The sequence continues at coordinate 17,801 of NZ_JBIAQI010000049.1, read as the reverse complement.
TCGGGGGGTTCGGAACCGGTGAGTTCGACCGCGAGGGTACGGCCGGCCAGGTCGACGAGCAGGGGCATGGTTCTCCTTCGAGCAGCGGTGCGGTGGCCGTTCGGCGGGACGCTCAGGGTGGATCCCGCCGAACGGGGCAGAGAGGGGGACGGTCAGCCGAACAGGGCGTTGACCTGCTGGTTGGCCTTCGTCAGCGCCTCGGCGGGTTCGGACTGGCCGAGGATGACCGACTGCAGGGCGTCCTGCACGATCTGGCTGACCTCGGTGCCGTGTTCGGTGATCGGCAGCAGGAACGTGCCGCCGGGGGTCTTGGTGTAGTCGACGTAGACCTGCACGTCACGACCCTTGGCCTTGTGGGCGGCGAGGGCCTTCTCGGTCGAGGTCTTGATCGCGGGGAACACCGCGGCGTTGCCGCCGACCACGTCCTGGCAGTCGGCCGACCCGAGGTACTTCACCCACTTCCACGCGGCGTCCTTGTTCTCGGTGCCCGCCCAGATCGCGTCCGACAGGCCGTTGATGGCGCTCTTGCGGGTGCCGACCGGGCCGACGGGCAGGGGGGCGAGCGCGAACTTCTGCTTGGCGTCGTCGCCGAGGTAGGTGTTGATGGTCCAGGACCCCGCGATCGTCAGCGCGGCCTTGCCCGCGTTCATCACCGCGTCGATGCCGAGCGTGGACTGCTTGTCGAAGCGGGGGGCGTACCCCTTGTCGGTCAGCGCCTTGTACCAGCCGATGGTCTCGATCAGCTTGGGGTCGTCGTACCTGAACTTGGTGCCCCAGGGGTTCTTGTCCAGGTAGGTGAAGCCGTTGGCGGCGGCCAGCTCGCCCCAGCCGTTCTGGCCCTGGGAGCCGTCGTTCCACTCGGGCTGGTATCCGTAGACCGCGACGTTGTCCTTGTCGAAGGCCGGGTCCAGGCCGTTGCGGCCCTTGTCGTCGACGGTGAGCTTGGCGATGACCTGCTCGAAGCTGCCGCCGTCGGCGGGGTTCCAGGTGAGGTCGGCCAGGTCGGCGGCCTTGACCCCGGCCTTGTCGAGCATCTCGCCGTTGTAGACGATCGCCTCGGTGTCCCAGTCCTTGGGCAGCCCGTACCGCTTGCCGTCCTTGGTCCAGAGGTCGGCCAGCCCCTCCTGGTACTGGCCCAGGTCGACCTTGTCGGCGTCGACGTAGGGCTGGATGTCGAGGATCTGCTGGCTGGAGACGAACTGCGGGTAGTACGAGACCTGGTTGGTCCACACGTCCGGGGCCTCGCCGGCGGCCAGCTGCGTGGTCAGGTTCTGCCAGTACTGCGCCCAGGCCGTCTGAGTGATCTTGACGGTGATGTTCGGGTTAGCGGCGTGGAAGGCGTCGGCGCAGGCCTGGTAGGAGGCCTGCTGCTTGTCGTCCCACAGCCAGTAGTCGAGCGTGACCTGGCCTTTCGCCGCCTCGCCGGTCTCGCCGGTCCCGGAGCCTCCGCACGCGGTGAGCGCGGTGGCCGCCAGCAGCCCGCTCAGCAGGGCCGCGCCGGCCCGCTTCCTGTTGATCATCGAGGTGCCTCTTCCTGGGGGGTGGGGCCGAGGGTCGGAAAAAGTTCCCTCTTGCCTTGTTCGCTCTCTCGAATAATGATGTGGCTCATCGAAAATTTGTCAAGGCTAGCTCATAAATGCCTCGGCAAACGTCATGTGGAGGCTTCGATGGTCCACCCCCCGATCAACCGGTTCGCCCGAATCGCGCTGGTCACCGTACTGGCCGCGACCGCGGCGGCGCTGCCCGCCCCGGGCTCGGCCGCGGCCACGCGGCCGGACTGGCGGCCCCTGGCGGCGGCGGAGGCTCCGGACGCCAACCCGCTGCAGGGCTTCATCCCCTACGCGGGCGACTACTCGACGTTCCCGCACTCGATGGAGTGGTTCTACCTGCCGCTGAACGCGGTGATGACCGGTCCCCGCCGGTTCGACTGGCGGGCCCTGGAGGAGCAGCTGGACGCGATCGCCGCCCGCGGCCACCAGGCGGCGTTCCGCTTCTATCTCGACTATCCGGGCAAGCCCAGCGGCGTCCCGAAGTTCCTGCTCGACCAGGGCCTGCTGACCCGCCCCTACGACGACTTCGGCAACAACGGCCAGAGCGTCTCACCCGACTACGACGACCCGGACCTGGCCGCCGCGCTCGACCGGTTCATCGCCGCGCTCGGCCGCCGCTACGACGGCGACCCCCGGGTGGGGTTCGTCCAGCTCGGCCTGCTGGGCTTCTGGGGCGAGTGGCACACCTGGCCGCACAACGGCGACCCCGGCACGGAGAACTGGTTCGCCTCCCAGGCCGGGCAGGTCAGGGTCCTGAACGCCTTCGACGCGGCCTTCGACGAGACCAGGCTCATGGTCCGCTATCCCGGCGCCGACAACAGGGCGCTGGACATGGGCTATCACGACGACTCCTTCGCCTACTCCACCCTGCCGGGGCCCGGCTGGCACTTCATGGACCTGATGGCGCAGGCTGGGACCACCGACAAGTGGAAGACCTCCACCGTCGCCGGCGAGCTGCGGCCCGAGCTGCAGGGCTGCATCTTCAACACGCCGATGGACTGCGCCGGCGACGGGGACAAGGACTTCGCCGGAAGCGTCGCCCAGACCCACGCCACCTGGCTGCTCAACCACCACGCCTTCAGCCCCGGCTACACCGGCGCCGCCTACGACAAGGCCCTGGCCGGCGCGAAGTCGCTGGGCTACCGGCTGCGGGCCACCGCGGTGCGGACCGGCCAGCGGCGCCACGGCCTCGACCTCTCCGTCCGGATCCAGAACGACGGCGTCGCCCCGTTCGCCTACGACTGGCCCGTGCAGGTGGCCGCGGTCGGCCGCGACGGCCGGATCGCGAGGACCTGGACGACGTCGTGGAAACTGACCGCCCTCATGCCCGGCGTGCCGGCCGAGCTCGACGCCGCCCTGCCCGCCGGGGGCCTGCGGAAGGGCGACTACACCCTGGTGCTGCGGGCCGCCAACCCGCTGCGCGGCGGCCTGCCGCTGCGCTTCGCCAACGCCGGCCAGGACACCACCGTCCCCGGCTGGCTAACCCTCGGCCGGACCCGGATCTCCTAGCCCGGACCGGTTCACCCTCGACCGGACCTGAATCCCTTGCCTTGGGCCGGTTCATCCTCGGCCGGCCCCGGATCCCCTGCCCCGGACCGGTTCACCCTCGGCCCGACCCGGATCCCCTGACCCGGGCCGGCTCACCCGTCAGGGAGCTCCATCCACCTCACACCCGGCCGGACCCGGATCCCCTGACCCCGGGCCGGCCACCCATCGGGGAACTCCATTCACCCCCCTTCACCGGAGGTCACCACCCCATGCACCCCCTCCTGGCGCGGTCCTTACGCGCCGCCCTCGCCCTCGCCGTCGGGGCGCTGCTCACCCTGTCCCCGGCGGCGCCCGCGGCGGCGGCCCCGCAGGGTCCGCCGCCCAGGCCGGCACCCCCCGCCGCCCCCGACCCGTCCCTGCCCGTCCACCCGCTCGCCCCGGCCGACGGCCCGGTGGACAACCCGCTGAAGGGCTTCGCCCGCTTCTACAGCCCCGGCGGCAACCAGAACCTGGGCTACCCCCACTCCCTGACCTGGACCTACTTCGGGCTGTCGGAGGTGATGACCAACGCCGCCAACTGCGGCTCCTACGACTGGTCGCTGGTCGACAGCGCCCTCAACGAGAGCGCCTCCTACGGCAACCAGGTCGCGATGCGCTTCTACATGGAGTATCCCGGCGGCAGCGGCACCCACCCGGCCAACGCCATCCCGCGCTGCTTCGACGGCCATGTCGACTACCGGACCAACGCCTACTGGGGCACCACCAGCCCCGACTACGACAACGCCTACCTGATCACCGCCCTGAAGAACTTCATCGCCGCCTTCGGCGCCCGCTACGACGGCGACCCCCGCGTCGGCTTCATCCACACCGGCCTCGTCGGCCTGTGGGGCGAGTGGCACACCTGGCCCTACGACACCGACACCGGCGGCGACAGCTATCCCGACTACATGCCGACCGACGCCAACGGCACGCAGATCCTGCAGGCCTTCGACAACGCGTTCAACACGACCAAGCTGGAGGTCCGCTACCCGGGCGCCGGCGGGGCCGGGGCCAAGAACCTGCGCATCGGCTACCACGACGACTCTTTCTGCTACCGCGAGGGAAGTCCCCTGGCCGGGGTGACCCTGCCCCAGTCGCTGGGCGGCGCGAGCTACTCCCAGCTCCAGCGGGCGATCGACCAGGGCGTGGAGAACAAGTGGATCACCGAGTCGATGGGCGGTGAGGTCCGGCCAGAGATCCAGTCCCAGGCCTTCTCCTTCTGGCCCGGCGGCTCCGGCCAGGTCGACGACATGAAGGCCTGCATCGAGCTGGAACACGCCACCTGGAAGATGAACGAGCAGAGCTCCGGCTACAGCGCCTCCGATCCCAAGGTCGCGGCCGCGGTACGGCTCATGGGCTACAACCTCGGCGTCACCAACGCCTACTACCCCGGCTCCGCGACCGGCACCGCGAAGGTCGGCGTCCAGATCAGCAACGACGGCGTGGCCCCGTTCTACTACCCCTGGACGGTGACGCTGGGCCTGAAGAACGGCTCGGGAAGCGTCGTCAAGACCTGGGACACCCCCTGGGACCTGCGTACGGTGATGCCCCGCAAGATCAGGGCCTTCCCCGACTGGAACGTGGGCGCGGACCCCACCTACCTCGACTACGGCTACCCCCAGTACTTCGCGACCACCGTCAACCTCTCCGGCGTCGCCGGCGGCGCCTACCAGCTCGTCATGCGGGTGAAGAACCCGCTGGAGGCCGTCAGCGCCAACGCCAAGAAGCTGCGCTTCGCCAACGCCACCCAGAACGCCGACGGCTGGCTCGGGCTCGGCGCCATGACCGTCGGATCGGGCGGCGACCAGGTCGCGCCGAGCGTGCCGACCGGGCTGGCCTCGCCCTCCTCCACCACCACCTCGGCCACCCTCACCTGGAACGCCTCGACCGACAACGTCGCCGTCACCTCCTACCAGGTGCTGCGTAACGGCTCCCCGGTGGCCACGACCGCCGCCACCACCCACACCGACACGGGCCTGACGCCCGCCACCGCCTACACCTACACGGTCAGGGCCCTCGACGCCGCGGGCAACTCCTCGGCCGCCTCCGCACCCCTCACCGTCACCACGAAGTCGACCTCCACCCCGCCGCCCGGCACGGTGGAGGCGGAGAGTTCGGCCAACACCCTGACCGGCGGCGCGGCGATCGGGTCGTGCCCGGCCTGCTCGGGCGGCGCCAAGGTCGGCTACGTCGGCAACGGCGCCACCCTCACCTTCAACAACGTCGTCGCGAGCGCCGCCGGAACGCACACGCTGACGATCTCCTACCTCTCTGCGGAGGCCCGCACCGCGACGGTCAGGGTCAACAACGGGACCGCGACCACCGTCGACTTCCCGGCCACCGCCGACTGGAACACCGTCGGCGTACGCACCCTCACCGTCACCCTCGCCGCCGGGAACAACACGATCACCATCGCCAACCCCGGCGGCTGGGCCCCCGACATCGACAGGATCGGCGTCACGTCCACCTCCACCCCGCCCTCCGGTACGGTCGAGGCGGAGAGTTCGGCCAACACCCTGACCGGCGGCGCGGCGATCGGGTCGTGCCCGGCCTGCTCGGGCGGCGCCAAGGTCGGCTACGTCGGCAACGGCGCCACCCTCACCTTCAACAACGTCGGCGCGAGCGCCGCCGGGTCCCGCACGCTGACGATCTCCTACCTGTCGGCGGAGGCCCGCACCGCGACGGTCAGGGTCAACAACGGGACCGCGACCACCGTCAGCTTCCCGGCCACCGCCGACTGGAACACCGTCGGCGTACGCACCCTCACCATCTCCCTCGCCGCCGGGAACAACACGATCACCATCGCCAACCCCGGCGGCTGGGCCCCCGACATCGACAAGATCAACATTGCGGCGGGCTGAGAACCCGTAGACGCCCCCGGACCGGTCACCGGTCCGGGGGTTCCCGCGTTCCCGAGGAAGGAAGACCATGACCGACCCGTACGACCTGCGCCTGGGCGTGATCGGCGCCGGACAGCGCGGCATCCTCGCCGCGGCCGCCCACCGGCCCGGCCGGGGCTCCCGCGTCACCGCGCTGTGCGACACCGACCCCGCGACGCTGGCGCACAGCGCGCGGCGGTTCGGCGTGGAGGACGCCGCCCTCCACGCCGACCACCGCGCCCTGCTGGCCCGCGGCGACGTGGACGCCGTCCTCGTCGCCACGCCCGACGACACCCACGCCGCGATCGCCGTCGACGCCCTGACCGCGGGCAAGGCCGTCTATCTCGAAAAACCCCTCGCCATCACCGTCGACGACTGCGACGAGGTGCTGCGCGTGGCGGCCAGGACCGGCACGCGCCTGTACCTCGGGCACAACATGCGGCACATGGGGGTGATCCGGCTGATGCGCGACATCATCGCCCGCGGCGACATCGGCGCCCCCAAGACCGTCTGGGTACGGCACTTCGTCGGCCGCGGCGGCGACTACTACTTCAAGGACTGGCACGCCGACCGGCGGCGTACCACCGGCCTGCTCATCCAGAAGGCCGCGCACGACATCGACGTGATCCACTGGCTCGCCGGCGGCTACACCGAGCGCGTCAACGCCCTGGGCGACCTCATGGTCTACGGCGGGCTGCCCCGCCGCGCGGAGGGCACCCCGCCGGCCGAGGGCTGGCTCACCGAGTGGCCCTGGCCGCCGACGGCCTCGACCGGCCTGCACCACCACATCGACGTCGAGGACGTGTCCGTCATGAACATGCGCCTGGACAACGGCGTCATCGCCGCCTACCAGCAGTGCCACTTCAGCCCCGACTACTGGCGCAACTACACGGTCATCGGCACCCACGGCCGCCTGGAGAACTTCGGGGACGAGGAGGGCGCCGTCGTCAAGGTGTGGAACCGGGGCCCCTCCTCCTACCGGGAGGACTGCGACGCCGCCTACACCGTCCCCCCGGCCGAGGGCGGGCACGGCGGGGCCGACGAGGCGATCGTCGAGGAGTTCCTGCGCTTCGCCCGGCACGGCGGCCCGACCGACACCTCACCGGTGTCGGCCCGGATGAGCGTCGCGGCCGGCTACCTGGCCACCCTCTCGCTGCGCGAGGGCGGCGTCCCCCACACCGTCCCGCCCCTGGAGCCCGAGCTCCTGGACTACTTCGCCCGCCACCAGGACCCCGGCCCGCGGGTACGAGGACGATGAGCCGGCCGCCGCGGACGCGGCGGCCGGCCCGTCCGGCCCGTCGCGGGTGCCGTCAGAGGGCCGTCACTTCATGCCGGAGAAGTTCATCGACTGCACCAGCCGCCTGCCGAGGAGGATGAGCAACAGGAGCACCGGGACGATGGACAGGACCGATCCGGCCATGAGCCCGGTCCAGTCCGGTGCCGTGTTCGGGGACTGCTGGAGGAACACGCCCAGGCCGACGGTGAGGACCCTGGTGCTCTCCCCCTTGCCCACCAGCAACGGCCACAGGTAGTCCTTCCAGCTCCACACGATGGTGGTCAGCCCGATGGTGATCAGCGGGCCCCGGCTCATCGGAAGCACGATCTTCCAGAACATCCCCCACCGGCCGATGCCCTCCAGCCTCGCGGCCTCCTCCACGTCCCCGGGGATGGACAGGAAGAACTGGCGCAGGAAGAACACCGCGAACGGCGTCATCAGCAGGCTGGGCAGGACCAGGCCGGGGATGGTGTTCAGGATCCCCAGCTGCTTGACCAGGACGAAGTTCGGCAGCAGCGTGAAGATCGGCGGCACCATCAGCGCGGCGACGATGATCCCGAACACCAGGTCCCTGCCCGGGAAGCGCAGCCGGGCGAAGGCGTAGCCCGCCATCGCGCAGCAGAAGGTCTGCACGACGGCGATCAGCCCGCTGTAGATCAGCGAGTTCACCGTGTACAGCAGGAAGTCGATCCGCGCGCCCGACCCGCCCGCGGCCCTGGCCTCCTCGGGGCCGACCAGCCCCAGGATCCGGGCAAAATTGATCATTGTGGGGTTCTCGGGCCACAGCGCGGTCGAGTCGCGGTAGAGGTCGGCCGCGGGGGTGAGGGCCGTACGGACCATCCAGTAGAAGGGGAAGACGGTGAGAACGAGCGCGGCGACGAGGACGAACCAGGTGAGGCCTCTGCCGATCTTCAATCCGGAGAACATCCGATGGCTCCTTAGCCCAGGTCCGAGCGCGAGGCGCGCAGCATCCGCATCTGCACGGCGGTCAGCACGCCGAGGATGAGCACCAGGACCATCGCCACCGCGGCGGCGTATCCCATGTGGAAGTAGGTGAAGGCCTGCTGGTAGATGTAGTAGTAGATGACGCGGGTCTCCGGGATGGGCGCCTTGCCGCCGTAGACGACCGCGACCGTGTCGAAGATCTGGAACGAGCCGATCAGCGACACCACCAGCACCAGTGCCAGGATCGGCCGCAGGAGCGGCAGGGTGATCGACCGGAACATCCGCACCTCGCCCGCGCCGTCGATCGCCGCTCCCTCGTACAGGTGCTGGGGTATCTGCAGCATCCCGGCGTAGAGCAGCAGCGCGGTGTAGCCGGTGTAGGCCCAGCTGTTGACCAGCGCCACCAGGGGCATCGCCCAGGTCGGTGAGTTGAACGACAGCGTCGTGTCGAGCCCGATCAGGCCGATGAGGTGGTTGACGAACCCGAGGTCGGGATCCAGTATCCACGCCCACAGCAGGCCGATCGTCACGTTCGGCACCAGCCAGGGGACCAGCAGCGCCGCGCGCAGCACGACCGACCGGGTCAGCCGGTGCATCAGCGCCGCCAGCCCCAGCGCGACCACCGTCTGCGAGACGATGTTCACGACCACGTAGTAGCCGGTGGCCTTCAGCGCGTTCCAGAACTGCTCGTCGCCGACCAGCTGCCGGTAGTTGTCGGCGCCCACGTACGACGGGTCGTTGAGCAGGCTGTAGTCCGTGAACGAGTACCACACGCCGCGAACCGTCGGGTAGGCGTAGAAGACGACGAAACCGACGATCACCGGCAGCAGGAACAGCCAGCCGACCAGCCGGTCGTCCCGCTGTCCCCGCCGGCCGCCTCCACGGCCGAGAGTCCCCGGATGCCGGTCGGCCCCGGCATCGAGTCGTGTCCCAACCGCGTGCATGCGCGCTCCTTATCGAGAGCCACTCACCGGCCTTCCAGGGCCGGCCATCGGTTAATAATGATGTGGGCTAGCGATAATTTGTCAAGAGCTAATCATATATAGCCGCCGGGCCGGGACACGGGACGGCGGAGCGCGGAGGCGGGATCAGGCGGAATCAGGCGGGACGGTCCCCGCGGCGGCCGTCCTGACCGGCCCGGCCATCACCGGCACGGGCGTCTCGCCGCTTGGACCCGCCCGGCCGGCGGTGGTGATGGCGGCGGGCCGCGAACGACGACCGAACGACGGCTGCCGGGCAGCGTCCGCCGCGCCCAACGCTCTCACACCGGCCTCGGCGGGCGGGCGGCGACATCGCCTTTTACGGGGGGCCTGTCCGTTCTTTACGGGGGGCCTGTCCGTTCACAGCGGACGACAAAAAGAAAAAGCAAGGAGATTTCGCACCCCTTGCCACTCTCAACATATAGCGCACCGGGGGGCTTGCGGCAAGACCCGGGTCGTGCTGCAGAATCGTCGGCCGGCCGAGAAGCAGTCCTGTCGAACGGGGGATTTCATGATCGACGTGATCGTCGCCGGTGGCGGGCCGACCGGCCTGATGCTCGCCGCCGAGCTGCGGCTGCACGGCGTGCGCACGCTCATACTGGAGAAGGAGGCCGAACCGCCCGCGCACGTCCGCTCGCTCGGCCTGCACGTGCGCAGCATCGAGGTGATGGACCAGCGCGGCCTGCTGGAACGGTTCCTCGCGCACGGCAGGCGCCACCCGCTCGGCGGCTTCTTCGCGGGCATCGTCAAGCCCTCGCCCGGTGGGCTGGACACCACGCATCCCTACATCCTCGGCATCCCGCAGCCCACCACCGACCGCCTGCTGGCCGAGCGCGCCACCGAGCTCGGCGCCGAGATCCGGCGCGGCCACGAGCTGGTGGGACTGAGCCAGGACGAGCACGGGGTGAGCGTCGAACTGGCCGGCGGCACGCGGCTGCGCTCGCGCTACCTCGTCGGCTGCGACGGCGGCCGCAGCACGGTACGCGGGCTGCTCGGCGTCGGCTTCCCCGGCGAGCCCTCCAGGAACGACACCCTGCTGGGCGAGATGGAGGTGACCGCGCCCCCGGAGACGGTGGCCGCCGTGGTGGCCGAGGTCCGCAGGACCCACCTGAGGTTCGGCGTCGGCCCCTTCGGGGAGGGCGTGTACCGCGTCGTCGTGCCCGCCGAGGGAGTGGCCGAGGACCGCTCGGTCCCGCCGACCCTGGAGGAGGTCAGGCGGCAGCTGCGGGCCTTCGCCGGCACCGACTTCGGCGTGCACTCGCCGCGATGGCTGTCGCGCTTCGGCGACGCCACCCGCCTGGCCGAGCGCTACCGGACCGGCCGGGTGCTGCTGGCCGGCGACGCGGCGCACGTCCACCCGCCGATGGGCGGCCAAGGGCTCAACCTCGGCATCCAGGACGCGTTCAACCTCGGCTGGAAGCTCGCCGCCGAGGTGAACGGCTGGGCCCCGGAGGGACTGCTGGACAGCTACCACGCCGAACGGCACCCGGTGGCCGCCGACGTACTCGACAACACCCGCGCGCAGGCCCAGCTGATGTCCACCGAACCGGGCCCTCAGGCGGTACGCCGCCTGCTGGCCGAGCTGATGGACTTCGAGGAGGTGAACCGCCACCTGATCGAGAAGATCGTCGCGATCGGGGTCCGCTACGACCTCGGCGAGGGGCACGACCTGCTCGGCCGCCGGATGCGGGACGTGGCGCTGAGGCACGGCCGCCTCTACGAGCTGACGCGCGGCGGCCGCGGGCTGCTGCTCGACCGGACAGGGCGGCTGTCGGTGGCGGGCTGGGCGGATCGGGTCGACCACGTCGTCGACGCCGGCGGGGAACCGGACGTGCCCGCGGTGCTGCTGCGGCCGGACGGCCACGTGGCGTGGGTGGGTGACGACCAGCGGGACCTGCTCGACCGGCTGCCCAGGTGGTTCGGCGCCGCCCTCCCGGCGACAGCCGAGCCTCCGGCCGGAGAGTTCCCGAGCCCGTAACCGGCCCATGAGGGGATCGGATCGCCGTCCGGTCCCCTCCGGGCGCCGGGGACCCGGAACACGAGGTCAGGGCTCGGTGTGCCGGTCGACGCCGAGCGTGGCGATGAGGTCCTCGTGCAGCTCGAACCAGACACGATGGCAGGAGTCGACGTCGGTGCGGTCGACCCAGGCGCCCTCCCCGGCCCGGGCGCGTGCCAGAGCCGTGGCGAACCGCGCGTCGTACCCGCGAAACCGCGTCAGGACGCTCCCGAGCCGGTCGGCCAGGGGCGAGAGCGCGCCGCCGACACCGGCGAGCTCGTGGAGAATCCTGGCGTCCCAGGCGGGATCGGAGTGGTCGTTGACGGCGAGCCGATCACCGGCGACGGGCCGGAGCTGCCAGTCGGTGCAGGCCCGCAGCAGCAGGGCGTTCAGCGGCAGGAACTCGCGGTAGACCTCGCGGACCTCGTCGGCGCCGCCGACGCCCGCGAGCTCGGCCGCCAGCCGGCGCTCGTCCTCGGCCCGGCCCGCCTCGGTCAGCGACCACCCCCCGGTGCCGGCGAAGGCGGTGTGCTCGACCCACCCGAACGCCTGGGCGTCGCGCAGCGTCTCCTCGGTCTCGGCCGCGTCGAGCCCGTACCGGCGAGCGATCACCGGGGTGTCGGCGAACCCGGTGACGCGCACGGCGTGCAGGACCAGGAGCTCGGGCGAGGAGTCGCGCGTCACGAGCCGGCCTCCTGCCGCGCCGTCAGGCGGGTGTAGTGCTGCTGGCACGCCTGCGGGGAGTTGAATCCCATCACCTGCGCCATCTGCGTCCAGGTCAGTCCCGCGCTCCGGGCCGTGAACAGCAGGGCGGACTCCAGTCCCTCGACCTCGGCGCGCGCGGCGGGCAGGAGGGCGAGCGCGCTCAGGATGTCCTCCGGCCCCAGCTCGGCGCAGCGCCAGACGGCGAACTGCGCGAGGTCGACCGCCGACGGCGGGACGGGCGGGGGACGCCACGGGCGGGCGTCGAGCGCGTCCGCGCCCAGGCCCAGAAGACGCTCACGCGCGTCCCGCTCACGGCGGGCCTGGGCGTGGTCGGCGTGCATGGCGTGACCGATGTCCTGCTTGCGTTGCATGCGACTCATGATTCACAATCACCGGAGCATCGTCAACATTTTGTTGAAAGGCCAGGGCTGGATGATCGTCCCCCTCACCGAGGCCACCGCCGACACCTGCGGGGGCAAGGCCGGCACGCTGGGCACGCTCCTTCGCGCGGGCCTGCCGGTCCCCGGCGGCTTCGTCGTCCCCTTCGCCGCCTACCTCGACGCCGTCCACGACCTGGACCTCGCGCGGCTCACCGGTGACGCGGACGATCCCGGCGCGGCCCGGCGGGCGATCGAGGCCCGCCCGGTCGATGCCACCGTGACCGCCGCGCTGGGACGCGCTCTCGACGAGCTCGGCGATCCCCCCGTGGCGGTGAGATCATCGGCGGCGAACGAGGACACCGCCCGGGCCTCCGCGGCCGGCCGGTACGACAGCTTCCTGGCCGTGCACGGAATCGGCGAGGTCACCGACGCCGTACGCGCCTGCTGGGCCTCGCTGTTCTCACCACGCGCCGCCGGCCACCACGACGCCCCCGGCCACGACGGCGACCTCGCGATGGCCGTCATCGTCCAGCGCCACCTCGACGCCGAGGCCTCCGGGGTCATGTTCACCCCCGCCACCCCCGACGGCACGACCGAGATCGAGGCGTCCTGGGGCCTGGGCCCCAGCGTCGTCGGCGGCACGGTCACCCCCGACACCTACCGCGTCACCGCGGCCGGGCCGCTCACACGCACCCTCGCCGACAAACGCGTCCGCCTCGACCGGCACGGCACCCGGCTCGCCGTTCGCGACGTGCCCGCCCACGCCCGGAACCGGCCCGCGATCGACGACGCGACCGTCACGCGACTCGCCGAACTGGGCGGGCGGATCGCCGCCGTCCTCGGCGGACCGCAGGACGTCGAGTGGGCGGTCGCCGGCGGCCGCGCCTGGATCCTGCAGGCACGACCGGTCACCGCCCCGCTCCCACCCCCGCCGTCCTCCGGCACCGCGACCACCCCCACCGCCGCCACGCTCACCGGAACGCCGGGCAACCGCGGGACCGTGACCGGCACACTCACCGGAACGCCGGGCAGCCGCGGGACCGTGACCGGCACCGCGAGAATCGTCCGCGGTCCCGGCGACTTCGCGCGCGTGCGCCCCGGCGACATCCTGGTCTGTCCCTTCACCGACCCCGCCTGGACGCCGCTGCTGCGCATCGCCGCCGGCGTCGTCACCGAGATCGGAGGCGTGCTCTCCCACGCCGCGATCGTCGCACGCGAGCACGCCATCCCCGCCGTCCTCGGCGTCCCGGACGCGACGAACACGCTCCACGACGGCACCGTCATCACCGTCGACGGCACCGCCGGCACCGTCACGCCGGCGAACGCCTGACCACCCGCCACCCGCCCCCACGAACCGGAAGGAGACGGGAGGCGGGTCCGCACGGACACCGCCCCCCGGCCACCCATGACGATGCGACGCCTCTACCTGGCACGCCACGGCGCGGCCGACGCGTTCGGAGAGCTCACCGACACCGGCCGCCGGCAGGCGGGCCTGCTGGGCGAACGGCTCGCCGGCCTGCCGGTCGACGCCGTGTGGCACTCCCCGCTCCCGCGCGCCGCGGCGAGCGCGCGCGAACTCTCCCGGCACCTGCCCGGCGTGCCCGTCGCCGAGGCCGCCGAGCTCGTCGACCACGTGCCCTACGTGCCCGGCCCGGCCGAGACGTTCCCCTCGTGGGCCGGCTTCTTCGACGGCTACGACGAGACCGAGGCGGCTTCCGGCCGGAAACTCGCCGAAGCCCTGGTCGCCCGGTTCGCGCAGCCCCCCGGTACGACCGCGGAGGACACCGGGACCGACACGCACGAGGTCCTGGTGACGCACGCCTACCAGATCGCCTGGCTGCTGCGGCACGCGCTGGACGCGCCGCCGTCCCGCTGGCTCGGGCTGAACAGCGCCAACACCGCCCTGACGGTCATCGACTACCGCAACGCCCTGCCGCCCACGATCGTGATGTTCAACGACATGAGCCACCTCCCGGCCGACCTGCGCTGGACCGGGTTCCCCGGCGGCACGAAACCATGAGGCGACTCCCACGACCGTGAGACGACTCCCACGACCGTGAGACGACCCCTACGACTGTGAGACGACCCCTATGACTGTGAGACGGCGCCCACGACCGTGAGGCGGCTCTCGCGCAGGACGCCGATCGCCTACCCGCCCACCGCGTCCGCGCTGCGCGCCCGTGCCCCGAACCAGGTGGCCAGCGCGGCGGAGAGGGTGGCGACGGGCTGCGGATCGGCCTCGTCGGACACCCAGACGGCGTGCCCGTCGGGACGGATCAGCACCCCTTCGAGGCCGGGCCGCTCGGGACAGCGGGCGCGCCAGGTCTCCACCCCGCCGCCCGAGACCGGCGGCAGAACACGATCGCCCAGCTGGAGCAGGAGCGGGCGGGCGGGCCGCAGCAACTCGGCGACGCCAGTGTGCCGCTCCCCCACGACCAGCTTGAGGTCCGGCACGAGACCACCCAGCCACGGATGGTCACCGGGAACCTTCGGGTCGTACCTCGTACTCACCCCGGTCACCATCTCGGCGAGATACTTGCCGACCGCCGGCAGCTCGGTGAGCTCGCCGAACAGGTCCCGTACCGCGTCAACACCGGGATCGCGCCGCCCGAGGGCCGCCTGCGCGCGGGTGGTCCGCAACACGCGCGCCCCCACCTCGTGCCGCTCCCGGTGATAGCTGTCCAGGAGACCGTCCGGAGCGTGCCCCAGCGCGGTGGCGGCCAGCTTCCAGCCGAGATTGACCGCGTCCGCCAACGCCACGTTCACCCCCACCGCCCCCGCCGGAGGATGGATGTGCGCCGCGTCCCCGGCCAGCACCACCCGCCCCGCGACATAGCGATCCGCCTGCCGGGCCGCGTCGGAGAACCGCGTGAGCCAGCGCGGCTCGCGAAGCCGCACCGGACGGCCGAGCTCCTCGTCCAGCAGCCGCTGGAAGTAGGCCGGCGACACCGGCTCGGCCCGGTCGGCGGGCGGCGACGGCTCCTCGAGCACGATGCGCACGTAACCGGGCCGCGGGATCACGAACACCGCCCCGCGCTCCCCCTCGGTCACACCGAACGGCAGATCGGAGGGGTCGGCCAACTCCACATCCGCCAGCAGGCCGAACGCGGTGGCCGGCGTGCCGGGGAAACCGATCCCCGCGAGCTTGCGGACCAGGCTGCGGCTGCCGTCGCAGCCCACGAGGTAGTCGACCCGGTGGCGCCGGCGCTCACCACCGGCCTGGACGGTCACCTCGACCCCGTCGCCGTCCTGGTCGAGGCCGACGACCTCCTGCCCCCAGCGCACCGTCACCCCCAGCTCGGCCAGCCACCCCTCGAGAAGCTCCTCCACCCGCGTCTGCGCGATACCGAGCACGTACGGGTGACCGGTGTCCATCACCGACAGGTCCAGCGGCCTGCGCGGATCGGCGAACATGCCGTACGGCACCGTCGGCCCCTCGGCCAGGAAACGGCCGGCGACGCCGCGCCGCTCCAGCAGTTCCAGGCTGCGGGCGTTGAGGGTGAACCCCCGGCAGTACGGCGAGCGTCGCGGCAGCCGGTCCACCACCGTCACCTCGACCCCGGCGAGCGCGAGCTCCGCCGCCAGCGTCAGACCGGCCGGCCCCGCACCGGCCACCATGATCGTCATCGAACCTCCGCCTCTCCGTCTCCCGTTTCCTCTCCGGCGCGAACCCAGCCGGTCACGAGCTCGGGCCAGGTCAACCGGCCCGCCTCGACGTCACCGACGATCTCCTCGATCCAGGCCAGCTCGGCCTCCTGCATCCGCACCGCGTACTCCGCCTCCACCACGAACAGGCGCGGCACCCCGTCGACCTCCAGCGCCTCGCGATACCCCCGCCGGATCTCCTCCAGCGACGCGCGCACCCGCCCGGCCCGCGCCCGCAACGCCGCCACCGCCCCCTCCGGCCCGAGCGCGCCCAGATAGCTGACCGCCGACAGGAACTTCGGATACTCCTCGGCCGGGACGCGGATCAGCTCGTCCACCCAGCGCACGAACTCCCCGCGCCCCAGCGCGGTGTGCTGGTAAACGGTCCGCTCCGGCCGGGCACCGACCCGGACCGTCTCACGCGACTCGATCCACCCGGCCCGATCCAGCGCCCGGACCACGTCATAAAGGGAGCCGGTCGTCACCTTGAACGCCCGGTCCAGGCCACGCTCCCGCAGGGCCGCGGCCATGGCGTGCGGATGCATGGGGGCCTCCATCAACAGGCCCAGCACCGCCAGCCCCAACGAATTCGACACCGCACGACGAACACCAGGACTCAATTACTCGCCTCCTATCACTCGGATCCGATTATTTAGATGCCGACCACGCCTGTCAAGCGCCGCGACACCGGCGACAGGCCCGGCGGAGGCGTACCCACAGGTCAAAGACCCCCGCCGCATCACCTGCCCGCGCTTCACCCTCGGCGGCCCGCCTCTGCGGCGACGGCGAAATTCGTTCGCCCACCCCACCGGGAGCCCGTTAATGTCGCGCGGACAAGGAACGTCCCCCTACCGGACTGGAGACGCGGGATGACCTCTCAGCTCTTCGCCCTCTGCTTCGACGCGAACGACCCCCACCGCCCCGCACGCTTCTGGGCCGGAGTCCTGGGCTGGGAGACGGCCGACGACCCCCACGGGGGCATCACGCTCCTGCCGAACGACGACACCGGGTTCCGGATCCGATGCCTCCCCACTGAGGAGAGGAAAACCGGCCCCAACCCGATGCACTTCGACCTGACGAGCGCATCCCTCGAGGAGCAGCGGCGAACGGTGGCCAGAGCACTCGAACTCGGCGCGCGGCACATCGACGTCGGCCAGCTCCCGGAGGAGGAGCACGTGGTGCTCGCCGACCCCGAGGGCAACGAGTTCTGCGTCATCGAACCCGGCAACGACTTCCTCGCCGACTGCGGATTCATCGGAGCGCTCGCGTGCGACGGCTCGCAGGAGGTCGGATACTTCTGGAGCGAGGCGCTGGGCTGGCCACTGGTCTGGGACCAGGACCAGGAGACCGCGATCCGCTCACCGCACGGCGGCCCGAAGATCACCTGGGGCGGCCCGCCCGTGGCACCGAAGAACGGGAGGAACAGGCTGCACTTCGACCTCGCCCCGCCCGCGGACGACGACCAGCAGGCGGAGGTCGACCGCCTCGTCTCCCTCGGCGCGACCCGGATCGACACCGGCCGGCACGGAGCCGGTCAGGTGGCGATGGCCGACCCCGACGGCAACGAGTTCCTCGTGCTGCCCCCTCGGCAGGTGCGGCCGGAGTGACCGGAGAGGGGTCCGCGGGTTCCCCGCCACGGTCAACGCTCCACGAGACCGGCCGGTACCACCGCGCCCCCGGCTCCCTCGCCCGTTGAGGTCAGGTTTCGGGGGGTTTGTTGATTTTGAAACTACCGGATGCCTTTACGGTGTAGATTTCTAGAAAAGACCGTCCCGATCGGCCTGGCCGGTCTGTCACGATAGGGCGCGTGTCCGAACTTCGATCCGGTCCCCGCGACGTGCGGACCGACGACGAGAGCCCGCTCCCCCCTGACTCCTGGGGGCGTACGGCCTCGGCGGGCGGTGCCCTGCCGTGGGGG
>NZ_JBIAQI010000048.1:0-48400 GCF_042888905.1 Streptosporangium sp. NPDC002721 | reverse complement strand
GCGTCGGCGTCGTACACCTCCGCCTGGGAGAGCGTCGCCGCCCTCAACGACGGCATCGACCCACCCTCCTCCAACGACACCGTCAACCCCCGCTGGGGCACCTGGCCACAGACCGGCCAGCAATGGGCCGACCTCACCTGGTCCTCGGCCAGGACGTTGAACCGCGCCGACGTCTACTTCTTCGACGACGAGGACGGCATCGACATGCCCGCCTCCTGGAAACTCCAATACTGGAACGGCACCGCCTACACCGACGTCCCCGGAGCGAGTTCCTACGGCGTGACCAAGAACCAGTACAACACCGTCACCTTCCCCAACCTCTCCACCACCCGCCTGCGCGTCCTGCTCACCGCCACCGGAACCAGCTCCGTCGGCCTCCTCGAAGTCAAGGCCTACGGAAGCTAGCCCGGCCCGAACAGTCGTGAGCCCGGACCGGCACGGCCGGTCCGGGCTCCTCGTCATCGGATCCCTCAGGTGACGGTCACCACCGCCCTGGCGGTGACCGTCGTGCCGGTCACCCGGCCGGTGACGGTGAAGGTGCCGGGCCGGGCGTACTCGGCGGGGTCCACCGCGTCCCACGTCACGGCCGTCGAGCTGTCCCTGGAACCGTCGTTGAAGGTGGCCACCACGGTGGCGGGCAGCGAGGGGGCCCTGCCCGTCCCGGTGGTGACGGCCTCCTCGGCGATCGAGGTGATCGTCACCGCCGCGCTCGCCCGTACGTGGACGGTGGCCCTGACCGTCTCCCGCACGCCCTCGACCAGGCCGGTGACGGTGAAGGAGGTCCCGCCGGTCCGTACCTGCTCGGGAGTGACGGGCTGCCAGATCGCGGAGGCCCGCGCGCGGGTCCCGTCGGAGTAAAAGGTGTCCACCGTGGCGGGCAGCACCGGGAGCGTGCCCGCGAGGGTCGGCACGTGCACCGGCCGGACGCCGTCCGGCGGCACCGCGTACACCTTCCACTCCAGCAGCCCGAGCGAGCCCTGGCCCGCCTCCAGTTGCACGCGCAGCCGCGAGGTGGTCACCGTGTCGAAGGAGACGGTGTTGTAGGCGTCGGCCGCGACCGGGTAGGCGCCGGCGCCCCCGACGTCCTCGAAGGAGTCGCCGTCCCAGTACTGGATCCTCCACGACGACGGGACGCGCACGCCGCCGCCGTCGTCGAAGAAGTAGACGTCGGACTTGTTCACCCGCACCGGCGAGGGCCAGTCGAACTGCGCCCACTGCGTGCCCTGCTGCGGCCAGGTGCCCCAGCGCGGGTTCGTGGCGTCGTTGGAGGAGCGGGGTTCGAGGCCGTCGTTGACGGCGGCGATCCTCTCCCACGGGGAGGTGTAGGACGCGGTGGGCGTCGCGCTCTGCGCCACGTTCGCCTGCGCGCCCTGCTCGCCCACGTCGAGGGTCACGGTGGAGGCGGTGGTCGCGGCCCCGTCGGAGGCGGTCAGCCGCACCCGGTAGGTCCCCGCCTCGCTGAAGGAGACGGTGGTGCCCGTCTGGCCCTCGGGGTCGGAGAAGAACGCCTCACCCGGGCCGTCGACCATGCTCCACCGCGCGGTGAGCGCGCCGGAGGGCAGGCCGTCGTCCTTCACGACCGCGGTCAGGCGCGCCTGGCCCGGCCGGTTGACGGTCGGATCGGGTACGACCAGCACGTACGGAGCCCTGTCGCGCACCGAGGGCGCCCGCTCGCCGGTCGAGTGGGCCTGGACCTCCTTGAGACCGGTGGAGTGGCCGGGCCGGTGCGTGACCAGCACCCGCAGCTTCCGCGCCTTCAGGGAGGGGAAGCGCACCTCGTTGAGGTTGGCCCGGGGGTAGGTGGGCTCCCTGACCTGCCGGGGGACGTCCTTCCAGGTCGTGCCGTCCAAATGCTGCAGCGAGTAGAGGGCCGGTTCGCTGTGGCCGCCGGCTGCCCGGTCGTTGAGGAAGTACAGGTTCACCCGGTCGACGGGCCGTTCGGAGCCGAGGTCGACCTCCAGCCAGTCCTGCGGCCGGCCGGATCCCCTGGTGCTCCAGTGCGGCTCGTTGATCGTGAACCCGTCGGCCGCGCCGCCGGGCGTCCCGTGCGACGCCGCCGTCGCGCCCGTGACGAGGTTGGGGGCCGGTTCCTCCAGGTCGACCCCGGCCTTGCGGAACAGGTCCTCGACCCGCGCGTCCTTCAGGACGACCTCGGCGGGCGCCTTCAGGCGGGCCTTCTCCGCGTGCAGGACCGTGCCGCCCTCGACGGTGCCGGTCGCCGGGTCCCAGACGGCGTGGTCGAGCCCGGCGAGGGTCACCTCGCGCTTACCGTCGATGAAGATCGAATAACCTTCGGGGACGCCCCGGTAGTGGCTGGTGCCGTCACCGGGCCTGTCCCAGACGATCGTCAGGTCGCTGTCACGATATTTCACGTTGTTGACGGTGAAGTGGTCCCAGCCGATGTCCACCGGCCAGAGCTCGACCTTGTGGTCCGAGCGCGGGCGCAGGCCCATCACGTCCTCGATGACCGTCCAGTTGCTGCTGCCGAGGATCGTGTGGTGGATCCACGAGCGGTAGCCGATGGTCTTGGTGGCCGGGTCCCAGTTGGCCCAGAACTCGTTGGCGTCGGGATAGCGGGTGTCGCCGCCGACGAACTGCGACCAGGCGTTCCAGTACAGCAGCTGCTTGTACTGCTCCGCGGTGATGTGCGGCGAGGCGTACTGGCGCAGCGCCTTGGAGAACAGCGAGAAGTTGCGGGTCGAGTTGATCTGGGAGAAGTTGTTCGACCCCGGCTTGCCGGCCGCGGCGGCCTCCGCCTTGTCCTTCTGGTTGGCGGTGTAGGCGGGGAAGATCGGATACTCCGCCGGGTCGGCCCACAGGCGGAACGCCTCCCGGTATTTCGGATCGTCGGCGGGGACCAGCCCGGTGCTGAACGGGATGTAGTTGTTGGACTCCTTCCACGGGATCAGGGCGCCCGTCTGCAGGTCGCGGTGCTTGAAGACCTTGGCGTCGGCGTCCCACATGGTCAGCACGGCGCTCTTCACCTTCTCGGCGACGGTACGCATCCCGGCGGCCTTGGCCTCGTCGCCGATCAGCTGGTACGCCTGCGCCGCGGCCTGGGCGTTGGCGTAGACGTAGGCGCCCTCAAGTCGCTCGTTGGCCCGGTCGTGGTAGTGGAAGGAGACCGCGTCGGCGTCGTTGCCGGTCATCGCCTCCCAGTCGTACTCGATGACGCCGTTGCCGTTGGAGTCGTAGGCGGCGAGCTGCCCGTGGACGTCCTTCTCCGCGTACCTGGCGAGGTTGCGCAGGATGGCGGGCTGGCCGCCGTGGATCTGGTAGCTCTCCAGCGCCGACGCCGAGATGTACTGCGTGTAGCTGTTGCTCCAGTTCTCCGGATCGCCCGGGTTGTCGGTGTACTTCGAGTTGCGTGACGACTCCCCGGCCGACACCCACGGCCCGTAGGAGTAGATCGGGTCGCGGAGGTACTTCAGGTCCTGGACGAACATCGGCACCGTCAGCACGATCGCGTTGTTGTAGCCGAGCGCGCCCTCCACCGACGTCGGGAACTGGAAGTCGTTGCCCGGGATGTCGGCGTCGAGGAAGTTGAACCTCATCAGCCACCAGCGGTAGTAGACGAACTTCTTGATGTTCTCGTCGGGCACGTCGACGTAGGGCAGGTTCTCCGCCCACCAGGCGTTGTAGTCCTCCAGCTGCCGCAGCAGCGCCCTGCGGGGGGAGAGTTCCCGGTAGGCGTCGTACTCCCGGCGCGAGCCGGGCAGCTCCTCGGTGACGAAGCCCATCTGCACCTTGGTGCGCACGGTCGCGCCGGGCGCGACGGCGAGCGAGCCCCTCAGCGCCCCGCCGGAGACCTTGAGCCCGTCGCCGCTGAGCCGGGGGAAGACCGTGGTGAGCCGGTTCTTCGCGCTCACCACCCCGGTCAGCTCCCGGTCCCCGTCGGCGTTCCTCGCGTACGGCGAGGCGACCGTCACGTCCACCTCGCGCCGGGCCGTGCCGGTGTTGGTGACGTCCAGGGTGGTGACCGCGACGTTCTCGTGGGTGATGAACTTCCGCACGCTCACGGCCATCCCGTCACCGGTGTAGCGGCCGCTCCAGTGGCTGGGCGTCTGCAGCCGGTCGGCCACGACCTCGGTCAGCCCGCCGCCCAGGGAGACGGTGTAGGCGTCGCGGTTGTCGACGCTCTCCCAGTAGGCGACGCCGCCGCCGAACCCGATGACCGACGGGTCGTGCTCCTTCATGAACACGGCCCGGCCGCGGGTCATCAGCCACGGCCCCGCCGGGTCGTCGCCGGGACGGGCGAGCATGCGGTCGATCCAGTAGGAGTCCCCGCCCCTCTCCTTCTTGAAGATCTTCTTGAGCATGTCGCGGCTGTCGTAGGCCACGGGCTCGTCGGGAACGGAGTCGGCGCCGGTGAACACCGGCAGGCCGAGGCCGTCCCGGACCGCGGCGGGTGGCGAGGGGGTGGGCGGCGAGGCGGCGGCGGGTGGCGACGCCGCGAGCAGGCCGGAGGTCAGCGCTAATACCGCTAACCAGGACAGGTGCGTACGCACGGGATTTCCTCCCTGATCCGCGGCGCGGGCGTCGCGTTCCTCGCCCGGACGCCGCCTGGTGGGCGTGGGCGTGGGCGTTCCATGCCGTCGAGCGGCCCTGCGAACTAAAAGGTTTTCGGAAACGTAGAAGAAGCAGGGGTACATGTCAATGGATGTCGCCGCGCCTTCTCCGGACAAGAAAAGAAAACGATTTCGATCAGCGGCGGGAGGGGGGCCGACCCGGCCGCCCGCCGGGCGATGAAAGTTTCATCGGCGTCTCCCAGGGTGAAGACCGCGAGAGCTGACAGATCTTGACAGCGGTCATCACGTCGCGGACACTCGGGCACTGACTCTCCCGATCTCAGGGCCGCGCGGTCTCGTGGGAGTTGTTAACGTTAACAAAACAAGCAAATGATTGCTCGCAGCCCTCGATGGCTTCCACGGCCGCTCGTCGGCCGGTGCCGTCGGGTTCCTCGTGATGGGACCCCGCGAACCCCATCACGGACTTCGACGCCTGGACGTTCCGTGACCGGTGGCATCACCTGAAGGATCGATATGGGTACTAAACGGTTGATCATCGCCCTCGGTGCGCTGATCTCGCTCATCCTGACCCCGCTGCCGGCGGCCTCGGCCTCGGCCTCCGCCTCCACCTCCGCATCGTCCACCTCCGCGTCGTCGTCGGCTTCGTCGGCGATGGCCAAGACGGTCTGGATCCCCGCCCGCTGGACCAGCACGGGCGAGGTGCCGTGGGTCTCCTCCCGGACGAAGGAGTCGGCCAACTTCATCCTGCTGTGGGGGGATCGGTCCGGCACCGATCCGAAGAACGCGCCCTCGCAGTACCGCTTCGACCCCGACAACGTGCTCTCCCAGCTGGAGAGCCTGTACTCCTTCTACGTGAACACGATGAGGTTCACGCCGGAGACCGGGCTGCTCGCCCAGCACAAGATCATCGTCATCATCACCCGCACCTGGTCCAACGCGCCGCTGGACGCCTGGGCCACCGGCGGCTCGACCGACGGCAGGGTCGGCGTCATCAACATCGCGCCCGGTGCCGCGGCGCCCGGCTCGTGGGGTCTGGCGCACGAGCTGGCCCACGTCTTCCAGAACTACACCTTCCTCGGCAGGTCGGGGTACGGGTTCACCCACCCGGGCTCGGGCACGTTCTGGGAGGCCAGCGCCGAGTTCATGGCCATGCAGGTCTACCCCAGGACGGCCGCCGGCGACCTGACCCGGTTCATCCGCACCGAGAACCTCGCCTACAGCAGCAGCCGTCACCACTACGGCGCCTGGATGCTCCTGCAGTACATCAAGGAGCGCGACGGCCTGGCCATGTTCAACCGGATCTGGAACGAGGCGCGGAGCGACGAGCACCCGCTGGAGGTCTACCGGCGCATCAGCGGCATCACCCAGGCCGAGCTGAACCGCCGCATGGGGGAGTACGCCCAGCGCAACGTCACCTGGGACTACGCCAACCGCGCCGACTTCATGCCGTTCGTCAACAGCCTCTACCCGTTCATCACCGCCTACAACGGTGTCCCGGTGGAGAAGGTCTCCCAGCACTACCGCATCTCGGACGCGCTGGCCCCCTCGGACTACGGCTACAACAAGATCAAGCTCGTCCCCAGCAGTGACGGCGCGCTGATCCGGCTGCGGTTCAGGGGCCACGTCAACACGGCCGCGCAGTCGGGCTGGTCGTACGGGTTCGTCGCGGTGCGGAACGGAACCCCCCGGTACGGCCCGATCCACAGCTCTTCCAACGGCGAGGTGACCTTCCAGACGCAGGCCGGCGAGAAGGACGTCTACCTGGTGGTCACCGGGGCCCCCGGGACCGTGCACAAGTACGCGTTCCTCGACGGCTACCCCCGCAACTACCGCTACCCGTACGAGTTCCGCCTCCAGGGCGCGACCCCCTCCGGCCACGAGCCCGGTTACGTCCGCCCGGCCGCGCCGGGCAACGGCCGCTGGCACTCCAACGGCGGCGGCTGGGTCGACAACCGGGCCAACGTCCCCGCGAGCGCCTACGTCGGCCCGCGTGCCGCCGTCTACGGCAACAGCACGGTGTCGGCCAACGCCCGCATCGAGGACCTGGCCTGGGTGAACAGCGGCGCGACCGTCACCGGCAAAGCGGTCGTCAAGAACAACGCCCTGGTCCAGGGCGGTGCGAACCTGAGCGGTTCGGTGGTCGTGGGCGGCGACGCCGAGCCCGGCATCGCGTGCGGTTCGGGCACGTACCTGATGTTCAGCCCCGACCGGGGCTGCGACGGAAGGGGCGGCGAGACGGACGTCAACCCGCCCCACCCCGTCTTCACCGACGCCGACCTGGCCTTCGGCGGCGGCGGCGACCCCGACCCCGACCCGACGCCGGTGAACCTGGCGCGGACGGCGACCGCCACCGCCTCCTACACCTCCCCGTGGGAGAGCGTGGCGGCGATCAACGACGGCATCGACCCGCCGAGCTCGAACGACACGGCCAACCCCCGCTGGGGCACCTGGCCGAACACCGGCGAGCAGTGGGCGGAGCTGACCTGGTCGTCGGCGCAGACGCTGAAGTCGGCCCAGGTGTACTTCTTCGACGACGGCGGAGGCGTGCGCGTGCCCGCCTCCTGGAAGCTCCAGAGATGGACCGGCAGCGCCTACGCCGACATCGCCACTACCTATCCGACCGCCGCCAACGGCTACAACACGGCGACCTTCACGCAGGTGAGCACCACCAGGCTGCGCGTCGTGCTGCAGAGCGGCCAGGGCTCGGTCGGGCTCCTCGAAGTGAAGGCCCTCGGATGACCGAAGCCTGATCGCCGGCCGCGCGGGCGCGGAGGGGCCACCCGGATCGCCTCTCGGCGGGGGCGTCCGGATCGCCCGCCGCACCCGCGCGGACGCGGCGGATCCACCGGGATCGCTGTCGCGCCCGCGCGGACGCGAGGTCCGCCCGGATCGCCTTCCGCGCCCGCGTGGCACGCCGGCCAGGACCGGCGTGCCGCGCGGGGCCCCGGTCGAGGCGCGCGGGCGTCGTCTCAGGTGAGGGTGACCCCGGTCGAGGCGCGCGGGCGTCGTCTCAGGTGGGGGTGACCCCGGTCGACTCGCGCGGGACCAGCTCGCACGGGACCGTCCGCACCCCGCCCGGCGGCGGTGACCCGGCGATCGCGTCCAGCAGGTGCCCGGCCGCGACCCGGCCGATCTCGCCCAGGCACATGTCCACGGTCGTCAGGGGCGGCCTGCTGCCCAGCGCCATCGGCTCCCAGTTGTCGAAGCCCACCAGCGCGACGTCGGCGGGGATGAGGCGGCCGCGCTCGCGCAGGGTCTCGGCGGCGCCGCGCGCGATCTGGTCGCTGCCGCAGAAGATCGCGTCGAGTCCGGGCTGGGCGCGAAGGAGGATGTCGGCGCCCTGCCGCCCCCACTCCTCCGACCAGTCCCCGAACAGCGGCGCGCCGGCGGGCTCGACGCCCGCCTCGCCGAGCGCCCGCGACAGCCCCGCCGCGCGGAGCCTGGCCGCCTCGAACCGCTCGGGCCCGGTGACGTGGCCGATGCGGACGCGGCCGGTGGCGAGGAGATGCCTCGCGGCCAGCACGCCGCCGCCGAGGTCGTCGGGGATGACCGAGATGTCGGCGGGCTCGGTGGAGCGGGTCATCGCGTACACCACCGGCACCGGCAGGTCGGTGCCGATGCTCCGGCGGGACTCGGTGCGCCGTCCGGTCACGATGAGGCCCTCGACCCGGCGCGCGAGGAGCCGCTGGATGTAGTGCCGCTCGCGGATGGGGTCGTCGCGGGTGTCACACATGAAGACGGAGATCTGGCCCGCCCCCAGCGCGTCCTCCGCGCCGAGCATGACCGGGATGCCGAAGCGGCCGAAGCTGTCGCCGGTGACCAGGCCCACGGTGTAGGTGCGGCCGGCCAGCAGGCCCTGGGCGAGGGTGTTGGGGTGGAAGCCGAGCAGCTCGGCCGCGGCCGTCACCCGGGCCCTCGTCTCGTCGCGCATCCTGCCGCGGCCGTTGAGCGCCTTGGACGCGGTCCCGATCGACACGCCCGCGGCCGCCGCGACCTCCCTGATCGTGACCGCCTTCCCGAGCCCACCGGCGGGATTGGACAACCGTTTTCCTCCTTGGCTCGGACCGTATCCCGGATGCCAACCACTCTTCAACAGGGGAGACGTTAACCCTTGACCCGTGTTGTGTCACACCTTACCTTCGGCTTGAGAAAACCTATTCTCTGTTTTCCGGCAGTTTTCCGTTTGCGGTTCTCCGTTTCCCGCTCGGCGTGAGGAGCTCGATGGGTGCCTTCCACGAACAGGTCCGCGGCCCCGCCGTACCGACACCGGGATCCAGGGCGGTGCGGCGCCCGCTGGGGGTCGGCGAGGTGGTGATCACCGGTGGTCCGCTGGGCCGCTGGCAGGAGGTCAACCGCGCGGCGAGCATCCCGCTCGGGCTGGTCCAGATGGAGCGGGCGGGCAGCCTGCCCAACCTCAGGCGTGCCGCCGGTGAGGAGGAAGGGGAGTTCCAGGGCTACCGCTTCCAGGACTCCGACCTCTACAAGCAGCTGGAGGCGGTGGCCTGGGAGCACGGCAGGGCGCCCGCCGCCGGGTACGAGGAGTTCGTCGACGAGGCGGCGCGGGTGCTCGCCGCCGCGCAGCGCGCCGACGGCTACCTCAACTCCCACTACCAGGTGGTCAAACCGGACAAAATCTACGCCGAGCTCGAATACAGCCACGAGATGTACTGCGCGGGCCACCTGTTCCAGGCCGCGGTGGCCGCGGCCCGCGTCGGGGTGGGCGAGGAGCTGGTCGCCGTCGCCCGGAGGTTCGCCGACCACCTGGTCGAGGTGTTCCTGCGGGGTGGCCACGACGGCATCGACGGGCACGCCGAGGTCGAGTCCGCGCTGGTGGAGCTCTACCGGTTGACGGGGGAGCGCTCCTACCTGGAGCTGGCCGGGAAGCTGATCGACAACCGGGGCAAGGGGCTGATCAAGGACAGCGGCATGGGCCCCCTGTACGCCCAGGACCACCTGCCGGTCAGGGAGGCCGACACCCCGGTGGGGCACGCCGTGCGCCAGCTCTACCTGGAGGCCGGGATCGTCGACGTCTACCTGGAGACGGGCGACGAGTCGCTGCTGGAGTGCTCGGTGCGGCGCTGGGAGGACATGGTCGCCACCAAGACCTACCTCACCGGCGGCGTGGGCTCCCGCCACGACGGCGAGGCGTTCGGCGAGCGCTACGAGCTGCCGCCGGACCGCGCCTACAACGAGAGCTGCGCGGCGATCGCGAGCGTCCACTGGAACTGGCGGCTGCTGCTGGCCACCGGAGAGGGACGCTACGCCGACCTGATCGAACGCGTCCTCCACAACGCGCTGGCCGCCTCCACCTCGGCCGACGGCGTCCGGTTCTTCTACGTCAACCCGCTCCAGCGCAGGAACGACCTGGTCGAGGACGCCTACCTCGGGCGGCGGCGCGACTGGTTCGCCTGCGCCTGCTGCCCGCCCAACATCATGCGCACGATCTCCTCCCTGGGCCACTACGTCGCCACGAGCGGCGACCGGGAGCTCGTCGTGCACCAGTACGTGCCGGGGACCATCCGCTCCGGCGGGTTCGAGCTGTCGGTCGCCACCGACTTCCCGTAGGACGGCAGGGTCGTCCTCACCGTCGAGCGGGCACCGGAGCGGGAGTGGGCGCTTCGCCTGCGCGTCCCCGCGTGGAGCACCGCCACCGTCGTGGACGGGCTGCCCGCCGCCCCGGACGGCGACGGGTACGTCACCCTGGAGCGCCCCTGGCGTCCCGGCGACACGGTCGAGCTCGGCCTGGACCTGACGCCCCGCCTGGTCCACCCGCACCGGCGGATCGACGCGGTGCGGGGGAGCGTCGCCGTCGAGCGGGGGCCGCTCGTCTACTGCTTCGAGCAGGTCGACCAGGGTGTCGACGTCGAGGAGCTCGCGCTGAGCCCGCGGACCGAGCTGCGCGTGCTCGACAAGGACGACCTGCCCGGCGTCGGCAGGACCGTCCTCATCGAGGCCGACGCCCTCGCGGTCACCCAGCCCGCCGGCGGCCTGCCGTACGTGACCACCCCCCCAGACCACCTCGCGACCAGCACGCACGTGACCGCCACCGCCGTCCCCTACTTCCAGTGGGACAACCGTGACGGCGGCGCGATGCGGGTCTGGCTCCCCCTCGCGTAAAGGAACGACGACCATGAGAAGACGAGAGCTGTTCAGGATGGGCGGCCTGGCCGCCCTCGCGGCGGCCGCCGGGGCCTGCGGCGGCGACGGCGGCGGGAGTTCGGCGGGGAAGGTCCGGCTGCAGTTCATGTACTGGGGCTCGACCTTCGAGAAGCAGGCCGTCGACAAGATGCTCAAGGCCTACGAGAAGCAGCACCCCGGGGTGCGGGTCGACCCGCTCTACACCCCCGACGAGTACGACGTGAAGCTCAACACCCTGATCGCCGGCGGCCGGGTGCCCGACGCCGGGTACGTGCCGATGTCGATGTCCTTCCGCCTCGCCGAGCAGGGCAAGCTGGTCAACCTCTTCCCGTACCTGAAGAAGTATCCCCAGCTGGCCGGATACCTGCCCGACGCCTACCTCTGGTACGGCCGGGACAGGTTGCACGGGCTGGCCACGGCGAACGAGGTCGAGCTGCTGTGGTTCAGCAGGTCGGCCGCCGCGGAGGCCGGGGTGACCCCGCCGGTGCGGGCGGCCGAGGCGTGGTCGTGGGACGAGATGGTGCGGAACGCCTACAAGCTCACCGTCGACCAGGGCGGTAGGCACCCCGACGAGGCCGGTTTCGACCCCAAGCAGATCAAGCAGTTCGGCATCTCCAGCAGCATCACCTACAGCGCCGCCTGGTACCCCTTCCTGCGCAGCAACGGCGCCGACTTCGCCGACGAGGCGGGCACCAGGTGCACCCTCGACAGCCCCGAGGCCATCGAGGTGTTCCAGAACCTGCAGGACCTCGTCTACAAGCACCGCGTCGCGCCCGGCCCCGGCCAGCTCGCCGCGACCGGCGACGACGTGCCCGGCACCAACATCCTGCTGAAGACCAAGCGCGTCGCGATGGTCGTCGACGGCCACTGGAGCCTGCTCGACATGAACGAGAGCAAGGTCGACTACGGCATCGGCGTGCTCCCGAAGTACGGGGAGCCGTTCACCACTACCCAGGTCGCGGGCGCCTCGGCCATCTTCGCGGGAACCAAGCACGAGCGGGAGGCGGTGGAGCTGTTCGCCTTCCACAACGACCCGCGCTACGTCGACCTGTTCAAGCAGGGCCTGTGGATGCCGCAGGAGAGGAAGTACTACGAGGACCAGGCGGCCATCGATGCCTGGACCAGGAACGACGCGCACCCGCCGGAGTTCAGGACCGCGGTCGTCGACTACACGCGCGAGCACGGGGTGCCCGACATCCGCAACCGGGTCAAGAACCTGTCGGCGATCTCCAGCGACGTGCTCACCCCCGCCCTGCAGGAGATCGAGTCCGGCAAGCGCCCGGCGGGCGAGGTGCTCAAGGAGGTCGCCCCGAAGATCACCGGCATGCTCCAGGGGTGGCACCACACCCAGGCCCTGTGATGGCCCGGCTCCCCGGCGGGTCCGGACGGCCCTCGGGCCCGGTGAAGCCCCGGCTCCCCGGCCGCCGTACGCCTGAACGGGTTAAGCCCCGGCTCCCCGGTCGCCGCACGCCTGAACGGGTGAAGCCCCGGCTCTCCGGTCAGCGCAGGCTCGAACGGCGCTGGGGACTGCTGATGGCGGTCCCGGCGGTCCTCGGTTTCGTCGTCTTCACCGCCGGTCCGATGGTCGCGTCGCTGTTCTTCAGCCTCACCGACTGGCAGATCGGCGGCACCCCCTCCTTCGTCGGAGCGGACAACTACACCGCGATGCTCGACGACGAGCTGTTCTGGAAGTCGCTGAGCGCCACCACCTACTACACCCTCGGCGCCGTCCCGCTCGTCCTGATCGTCAGCTTCGCGGTGGCCATGCTGCTCAACCAGCGGGTACGGGGCCTGTCGCTGTGGCGGACGATCTTCTACCTGCCGACGCTGGTCCCCGCGATCGCCAACGTGGTCCTCTGGATCTGGATCTTCAACCCGGACTTCGGGCTGCTCAACTCGCTGCTCCGCCAGGCCGGCCTGCCCGGCTCCCAGTGGATCTACGACGAGAACACCGCCATCCCCTCGCTGATCATCATGAGCACCTGGGGCTTCGGGAACACCATGGTGATCTTCCTGGCCGGGCTCCAGGGCGTGCCCAGGCACCTGTACGAGGCGGTGTCCATCGACGGCGGCGGGCCGCTGCGCCGCTTCTGGCACGTGACGCTGCCGATGATGACGCCGACCATCTTCTACAACCTCGTGGTCGGCGTCGTCGGCACCTTCCAGGTCTTCAACCAGGCCTACGTGATGACCGAGGGCGGCCCCAACCACTCCACCCTCTTCTTCGTCTACTACCTGTTCCGCAAGGCGTTCACCGAGAGCGAGATGGGCTACGCCAGCGCCCTGGCGTGGGTGCTGTTCATGATCATCATGGTGGTCACCTTCCTGCTGTTCCGTAACGCCCGCCGATGGGTCTACTACGAGATGGCCGGTGCCCGATGACCACGCTGACCGCCCCGGACAAGCCCCGCGTCGGGAAAGTGGCGCCCACCGCCGGGCTGCGCAAACCCAGGAGGTACGGCAAGGCGCTCGTCTACCTGGCCCTGCTCGCCGGTGCCGTCCCGACCCTGCTGCCGTTCGTCTGGCTGGTCCGCAGCGCCCTCATGCAGGACGGCCAGATGTTCGTCGCGCCGCCCGAGTGGATCCCCGACCCCTTCGAGTGGGGCAACTTCGGCGGCGCGCTCACCGCCCAGCCCTTCGGCCGCTATCTCCTCAACACCGTCGTCATCGCCGTGGTCAGCGTCCTCGGCACCGTGCTCACCTGCTCGATCGCCGCCTTCAGCTTCTCCAGGCTCCGCTGGCGCGGGCGCGACGTCGTGTTCGCGGTCCTGCTCAGCAGCGTGATGCTGCCCTACGCGGTCACCCTCATCCCCACCTTCGTGATGTGGCAGGAGCTCGGCGCGCTCGACACGATCCTGCCCCTCACCGTGCCGAGCTGGTTCGCTGGGGCGGGCGGCGGGGTGTTCAACGTGTTCCTGCTCAGGCAGTTCTTCCTGACCATCCCCTTCGAGCTGGACGAGGCCGCCTACATCGACGGGGCCTCGCCCTGGAGGGTGTTCTGGACGATCGTCATGCCGCTGTCGAGACCCGCGATCGTCGTGGTCACCATCTTCACCTTCATCGGCACCTGGAACGACTTCCTCGGCCCTTTGCTCTACCTCCAGAACGAGGAGAACTACACCCTCTCCCTCGGCCTGGCCTCCTTCCAGAGCATGTACATCACCCAGTGGGGATACCTCATGGCGGCCTCCGCCGCCGTCATCGCCCCGATCATCGCGCTCTTCTTCTTCCTGCAGCGCTACTTCATCGAGGGCGTCACCCTCACCGGCATCAAGAACTGAGGCTCCTTCGGAGGCCTTCGGAGGCTTTCGGGGGCTTTCGGGGACGGAGGGGGCGGAGGGGGCGGAGGGGGCGGCCCCCTCCGTCCCCCGCCGGTCAGGTGCCCGGCGCGCCCTCCTTCCAGGCGTCGGCCCACCCTCCCTGCACCATGGTCTGGAAGACCCACCGGCCGCCCGACCTCACCAGCAGGTCCGCGTAACGCATGTCGTAGGCCTCGCCGCCGACGGTCATCGTCGCGTCGGTGACCACGACGACCAGGTTCGCGGTCAGGAAGTGGGACGTGCGGACCGACTCCATCGTGAGGTCGCCCGGCTCCCCGCCCCCCATCACCGCGGCCATCGTGCTCGTGAACCGCTCCCTCGTCCACCGGTCGGCCAGGCCGTCGCCGTCGGGGCCGTCGGTCACCACGTTGAGCGGGAACATCGCCATGTCCGCCATGCGCTCGACGTCGACCTTCGCGCTGTGGGCGTCGTACTCGGCGAACCACGCCTCGACGCTCGCCCTGTCCTCCGCCGTCGGCGTGAAGGCTCCGCCGGACGGGAATCCCTGGACTTCTGACACGCTTTCCGCCCCTTCGTCGATGACGCGTCCCACCGGCCCCTCGTTCCGCCACCGTGACGGCACGGAACACCGCCCGGTGGCGCGCTGTAAACCGTACGATCTACCGTACATCGTACGGAAAGCTTGTCAACCGAGGCGGACGAGAGCCGCCCCCGGCGCTTCCGTGCCGCGGCCGGTTGAGACAGGCGGCGCGAACCGCTCACAGCGATCTGCAACATTCCAAAAAGGGCCGGACATGTACTAGATGTCCGGCACCCTTCGGCAAGGAGATCCAGTGACACACCGAGATCGCTTCGAGGCGGTCTATGACGCGTACTACCCGGCGATACACCAGTACGCCGCCCGCCGCGCCGGGTCGCCCGACGACGCGACCGACGTCATCTCCGAGACGTTCCTCACCGCCTGGCGGCGCATCGGCGACGTACCCGAGGGGGAGGAGGCGTTGCTGTGGCTGTACGGGGTGGCCCGCCGCGTGCTGGCCAACCAGCAGCGCGGCGCCTCCCGCAGGGCTGTGCTCGCCGAACGGCTGCGCGGGGAACTGGCCGCCGACCGCCCGGTCAGGCCGGTCGAGCTGGACCACGTCCGCGCCGCCTTCGACGCGTTGCCCGAACGTGACCGCGAGGTCCTGGCGCTGGCCTGCTGGGAGGGACTGACCAGCGAGCGGATCGCCAGAGTCGTGGGATGTACGGCCATCGCCGCCCGGACCCGGCTGCACCGGGCGCGCAAGCGGCTTGCGGCGGCGCTGGAGGGGCGGACGTCCTTGACGATCGCGAGGAGAGAAGCATGAGTGACATCGACGACCTGGTGAGGGCCATCGACCCGGCGCCGCACGCGCCGGATCAGGGGCCTGGCGCGCGCGAACTGCGTGAGGCGATCATGGCGACCCGGGCACGCCCGTACCGGACGGCCTGGCGGCACCTGCCGTGGTGGGCCGGTGCCGCCGGGCTGGTCGCGGCCGCGACCACGACGGTGGTCTTCCTCGGCCAGGCCGTCCCCGCCCCGCCGCCCTCTCCTGCTGCCACGACCGGCGACACCTCCCTGCCGGGCGCCTCGATCCTGCTGGCCGCCGCCGCCAAGGCCGAGAGCGCGCCCGAGGGGGCCTACTGGCGCCTGAAGCGGCAGTACACGATGCGGTGGGCCCGGCCGTTCGGCAAGGAGGGCAGCACCTACCGTCTGGAGACCTCCAACCTCGTGGAGACATGGTTGGCCAAGGACGGCCGAGGCTGGGACGGCTACCGGGAACTGGCCGCACGCCCGCTGGACACGGAGGCGTGGCGCCGGGACGGCTCGCCGACCGAGTGGCCGACGGGAGAGGAGGGTCACGTCATCTCCACCTCACCCGGTGAGGGCAGGCTCACCCGGCTCAGGGGGAAGCAGCGGCTCTACTGGAGTGCCATGCCCTTGACCCTGAAGGAGATCGAGGCGCTGCCCGCCGACCCCGAGGAGCTGAAGAGGCGGGCCGCCGAGGCGATCACCGTGGACAAGGACTTCGCCGGTTCGGTGGAGTACGGCCTGCCGAGCACCCTGGCCGCGCTCCTGTACGAACTGCCCGCCTCCCCGCGGGTGCGCGCCGCCGCCTACCAGGCGCTGGCGACGCTGCCCCGGGTACGGGTCGAGGGCCCGGCCACCGACCCGCGGGGGCGGCCGGGGGTCGCCGTGACCTTCCCGATCCAGGAGGGCCGGCCCACCGTGGGCAGGCTGGTCATCGACCCCGACACCTCCAAGGTGCTGACCTTCGACGTGATCGGCATGCCGCAGAAGGGCGACCGGGTTGAGGTGGTGCTGGAGTCCGGCTGGACCGACACCAGGCCGTCCCCGCCCTCGGCCGACTGAGGACCGCCGGTCCGGTCGCGCGGGGCGTGGGCACCCCGCGCGGTTCCCGATCACGCGCGACCGACGGC
The DNA here is from genome assembly GCF_042888905.1 of Streptosporangium sp. NPDC002721. Classification (NCBI taxonomy): domain Bacteria; kingdom Bacillati; phylum Actinomycetota; class Actinomycetes; order Streptosporangiales; family Streptosporangiaceae; genus Streptosporangium; species Streptosporangium sp. NPDC002721. The sequence continues at coordinate 31,992 of NZ_JBIAQI010000048.1, read as the reverse complement.
CGGTGGGGTGCCGAGGCCTGGGCGGCTGGCCCCGGGGCCGTTCGTGTCCGACCACTCCGGAAGAGGCCCGGCCGGTGCGGATGAGGACCCACCGGCCGGGAAATCCGGTTGCGCGCGGGAAACGGGATGAGGTTGGGTCTGGTCCCGTGACCTCGTTCGACACGCTCGTGCGCCCCGACCGCTACCCGCTCTCGTCGGCCTACGATCCGGCCTGGCTCCTCCGGCTCGACATGGGCCCCCACCCGCTGTGGATGCTGGAGGACCTGGTCCGCGACCTCGACCTGAGGCCCGGCGCGCGGGTGCTGGACCTCGGCTCCGGCAAGGGCGCGACGTCGGTCTTCCTGGCCCGCGAGTACGGCGTCCAGGTCGTCGCGGCCGACTGGTGGGTCGGCGCGGAGGAGGCGGCGGAGGTCTTCGCCCAGGCCGGTGTGGGCGACCAGGTGGAGGCGGTGCGCGCCGAGGCCCACGCCCTCCCGTTCGAGAAGGAGAGTTTCGACGCCATCGTGAGCGTCGACGCCTTCGAGTACTTCGGCACGGCCGACAGCTACCTGCCCTACCTGGTGCGGTTCCTCCGTCCCGGAGGACTGCTCGGGATGGCCACCCCCGGGATGACGCGCGAGGTCCGCGAGCTCGGGGCGATCCCCGCGCACATCAAGGAGGTGGTCGGCTGGGAGGCCATCGCCTGGCACACGCCGGAGTGGTGGCGTTTCCAGTGGGAGATCACCGAGCTGGTGGAGGTCACCTCCGCCCGGTTGCAGGAGGGCGGCTGGCAGGACTGGCTCCTGTGGGCGAGGGCCTGCGCCGACCACGACCCGGAGAACCGCGCCTCGCACCAGCCCGTGATCGACATGCTCGTCGCGGACGGCGGCGAGCACCTCGGCTTCACCCTGATGACCGCCCGCAAGAGGTGACCGCTCGTGAGAGGTGACCGCCCGCAAGAGGTGACCGCTCGCAAGAGGCGACCACTTACAAGGGGTGAACACCGTGAGAGGTGGCCGCTCGTGAGGTGAACGGCCGCAGGAGGCGCCCGGCCCCTCTCCGGGAGAGGGGCCGGGCGCCGGACCATGAAGTGCCCGCCCTCTCCGGGACGAGAGCCGAGGGCGCCCGTCCCGGAGAGGGGTTCGGTCAGAGCCTCCGGTAGTAGACGGCGACCGGGAGCGGGGTGCACCCGAGCCGCTCGTAGAGAGCCCTGGCGGGCGCGTGGAAGGGGTCGCCTCCGGTGCCGACCTCGACCACCTCGGCTCCGAGGGCCCGCATCCCGTCGAAGGCGTGCTCGCACAGCGCGGTGCCCGCGCGGTGCCGGCGGTGCTCGGCCGAGACGGCGAGATGCGTGACGGTTCCGTTCCTGCGGGCCGGATCGACGCTCCAGGCCACGTAACCGGCGATGGTGTCCCCGGTCTCGGCGACCGCGACGTACCTGTGCCGCTCCGGGTCGTGGAGCTCGGCGACCTGCTCGCGATAGTCGTCGCGCCAGTTGCCGTGCTGGTTGGCGAAGACGACCTCACCCACCAGGGGACGGAAGTGGTCCTCGTAGAACGGCCGGAACGTCTCGATGGTCAGCGCGGTGAGCCGCGCCAGGTCGTGGTGGACGAACGGGCGGATGAGCATGGAAGTGTGCCTTTCGAACCGAGGGTTTGACACCCGAAAGAGAAAAGGGGGCATCGGTCGGCCCGCTCACGGCCCGGTGTCGGCGGCGAGCAGGCCCTCAGTTACGCGTGCGCCAGGCGGCGAAGCACTCCATGGCACCACGATAGCGTCCCGCCGGGTGACGGCCGACAGTCCGCGCACCGGGCCCGGCGAAGGCCGGACATGAGGCGGGGCCGCACGTGGCCCGGCGCGGGCAGGGGGCGGGAGCGTTCGCGGGCAGCGGGGTCAGTCGGGTCCGGCGGTCATCAACAGGGTGACGAAGGCGACCATCGCGAGCAGGAAAGCGATCATGACCGCCGTCAGGGCGAGTTGCACGGCCGCGGTGAGCCTGGCCCACCGGAGGTTCTCGCGCTGGTTCACCAGCACACGCTAACAGCCCGTCGCCCGCCTTCCCAGGGGGAGAAACGCGGGTCACCGGGAAAGAGAACCACGGGCGGTGTTCCCCGGGTTCCCCGGGTTCCCACGGGTTCCCCGGGTTCCCACGGGTTCGCCCGCGTTCCCCCGCGACCGGGACGCGGAGGGCAGAGTGGCAGGTGTCGTGTCGAGTGTGGTCGTGGTCGCGGGGAGGACATCATGACCGGACGTACGGGGGGTGGATCGGGCCGCGGGGGAAGACGCGTGCCCGCTGTCGTGCTGTGGGCGGCGCTGTGGCTGCTCAACGGCTACGACCTGCTGCTGGCGATCTGAGGACCGCCGCCGCTGAGAGCGGGTGCTTTCAGCGGCGGCTCAGGAGACCGGCCCGGGTCTCTGAGCCGTTTTCCCGCCAAGGCTTCCCTCAGGCGGGGATGAGCAGCGTGCTCAGCAGGTCGTCCAGGCTGATCAGACCGGCGAGGGCGCCGTCGGGGGTACGGACGACCGCCAGCTGGCTGTGGGCGGCGCGCAGCGCGGCCACGGCCTCCGACACCGAGGTCGTGGAGGCCAGCTCGGGCAGGCGGTAGGCGAGGTCGCCCGCGCGTGAGCCGGCCCCGCGACGGCGGGCGAGGTAGGCGTCGCGCACGTGCACGACACCGGCCGGAGTCCCGGACCCGTCCCGGACGATCAGGCGGGTGCGGCCGGTGCGGGCACAGGCGTCGATCACCTCCTGGCAGGAGGCGTCCGCCGCGACCGCGACGATGCCGTCGGCGGGGGCGACCAGCGCGGCGATCCCGGCGGCCGGGGCGCGCAGGATCTGGGTGAGCACGGCGTGGTCGGTGGTCTCGATGAGGCCCAGGCGCCGCGACTCCTCCACCAGGCGCTGCAGCTGGGCGGGGGTGCGCGGGTTGGAGATCTCGTCGCGCGGCTGGACCCGCACCATGCGCAGCAGCAGGTTGCTGACGCCGTTGAGCGCGGTCAGGATCGGTCGTACCGCCACGGTGAAGCCGCGGAACGGCAGCGCCAGGATGGTGGCCGAGCGCTCGGGGTGGGCGATGGCCCACGACTTGGGAGCCATCTCGCCGATGACCATGTGCAGGAACGTCACGATGGACAGCGCGATCACGAAGGCGACCGCGTGCGCGGCGGCCTCGGGCAGGCCCAGGGTGTGGAACAGCGGGGCCAGGGTGCCCGCGATCAGCGGCTCGGAGACCACGCCGAGGCCCAGCGAGCACAACGTGATGCCCAGCTGCGCTCCGGCGAGCATGAGTGACAGCTCGCGGATGCCCTTGACCGCGGCGGCGGCGGCACGGCTGCCGTGCGCGGCGGTCTTCTCCAGCCGGTGCCGTTTCGCGGCGACCAGCGCGAACTCGGAGGCGACGAAGAAGCCGTTGCCGACCAGCAGGACGACGGTGAGGGTCAGGCCCAGGGGCAGGTTCACTTTTCCTCACTCTCGCGGGGTTGCTCGCCGTCCGGGTCGGCGGCCCGCTCGCGGGGTTGCTCGCCGGTCCGGTCGAGGTCCTGCTCGCGGGGTTGCTCGTCGTCCGGGTCGGGGTTCTGCTCGCGGGACCGCTCGCCGGTCGGGTCGAGGTGGCGCAGCGGGTGCAGCCGTACCCGCTCGGGAACGTGCCTGTCCAGGGTCAGCACCTCGATCTCGACGTGGGTGGGCGCGTCGTCGGCCATGGAGGGCACCAGCTCGGCGGTGACCACGTCGCCGGGGACGGCGAAACGGCCCAGGCGGTCCAGGACCAGGCCGCCGACGGTGTCGTAGTCGTCCTCGTCGGGAAGCTCCAGGCCGGTCTCCAGGGCGATCTCGTCGATGCGCAGCTCCGCCTCGACCTCCCAGTCGTCACCGGTGTGGATCACGGCGGGGATGTCGAGGTCGTTCTCGTCGGCGATCTCGCCGACCAGCTCCTCGGCGACGTCCTCCCAGGTGACGAGCCCGCTCAGGCCGCCGTGCTCGTCCAGCACGCAGGCGACCTCCTGCCCGCGCGCGTGCATCTGCGCCACCAGGTCCGGCAGCGAGGTCGAGAACGGCACCACCAGCACCTCGCGGGCGATGTCGGCGACCCGCGTGCCCGCGGCCCGTTCCGGTGACAGGACGGCCAGCTCGCGCAGGCTCACCATGCCGACCAGGTCGTCCACGCCGTCGCCGCCGAGCACCGGGTAGTGGGTGTGGCCGTGGCGGGCGATGATCTCGTCCAGCTCCGGGACCAGCGCGGAGCCGCTGACGGCGATGACGTTCGCGCGCGCGACCATGACCTCCTCGGCGGTGTGGTCGGAGAAGGCCAGTGCCCGCTCCAGCAGGTCGGCCTGCTCGCCGGGCAGGTGGCCGTGGGCCTCGGACTCGCCGATGATGTGCCCGAGCTCCTCCAGGGTGGCGCCGTGGTGCAGCTCCTCGACCGGCTCGATGCCGACCGCCCGCAGCAACCTGTTGGCCGCCGAGTCGAACAGCCTGATGATCGGCCCGGCGATCGTCATGTAGAGCAGGGTGGAGGAGGCCAGCGCGCGGGCCAGCGGCTCGGGCCTGGCCAGCGCGAGGTTCTTGGGCGCGAGCTCGCCCAGCACCATCTGGACGACCGTGGCGATGACGAACCCGATCACCAGGGCCACGACGTCGACCGCGCCGTCGCCCAGGCCCGTGGCGCGCAGTGCGGGAGCCACCAGCTCGGCCAGCGCGGGCTTGGCGATGAAGCCGACGACCAGCGCGGTGACGGTGATGCCGAGCTGGGCGCCCGAGAGCATGAACGACAGCCGCTCCATGACCTTGACGGCCTTGGCCGCCTTCCTGTCCCCGGCGGCGGCCTGCTGGGACAGGGCCAGCCGGTCGGCGGTGACGTAGGCGAACTCCTGGGCGACGAAGTAGCCGGTCGCCAGGGTCAGCACCAGGACGGCCAGCAGGCCGAGCGCGATGTTCACCGCGAGCTCCCGTCCTGTGGTCGGCGGTCTCCGCGGTGGCCTGTGCTATGGCCTGGGTCCGACGACACGGACGCCACCACCTTGCCCTTCCCCCGGCTCCGGTGAGCCGTCTTTGTGAACCCGGACACCGTCGGCCGGGGTGTTGACGTTATCGGACCTCGTAGGACAAACCGGTGCTGACAATCCGCCTGCCCCCGACAACGTCCCACTTGTCGGCCGAGTGCCGGTTGTGAGGCAGGTCATACCCCGTCCGTCTCGCGAGTCTCTCCCGGAACGTGTTTACGATCATCGTTGTCGCAGTCTTACCACCCCTGTAGGAGCTGACCACGTGCCAGAACGAGAACGGGTGCGTTCTTTCCTCGAAACCCCCGTCTTCCAGCGGTTCATCATCGCCGTCATCGTCTTCAACGCCGTCACGATCGGCTGTGAGACCTCCTCCTACCTCATGGAGCGGATCGGCGGCCTGCTGCACGCCGTCGACCGGATCGTGCTGGGAATCTTCGTCGTCGAACTCCTCGCCCGCCTGTACGCCTACCGGGGCGCTTTCTTCAAGGATCCGTGGAACTGGTTCGACGCCGTCATCGTGACCGTCGCGCTGCTCCCCGCCTCGGGCCCGGCCTCGGTGCTACGGGCGCTGCGGATCCTGCGCGCGCTGCGGCTGGTCTCGGCCGTTCCCAGCATGCGCAAGGTCGTCAACGCCCTGCTGGCCGCGATGCCGGGTATGGCCTCCATCATCGGCCTGCTCGTCCTGGTGATGTACATCTCCGCCGTCCTGGCCACCCAGCTGTTCGGCGAGGTCGCCCCCGACTACTTCGACGAGCTGCCCACCTCGCTGTTCAGCCTGTTCCAGATCATGACGGGCGAGTCCTGGCCCGACATCGCCGAGCAGGTGATGGGCGAGAAGCCCTGGGCGTGGGTCTTCTTCGTCGGCTACATCCTGATGTCCTCCTTCGTGGTGCTCAACCTGTTCATCGCCGTGGTGGTCAACGCGATGGACGACAACAACACCTCCGCCGAGGAGCAGCGGACCGAGAACCAGCTCACCGCCGTGCTGGAGGAACTCGCCCGGTTGAACGCCAAGATCGAGGCGATGCGGGCCCCCCGGGACGGCGAGCACGACGGCCATGACAGCCATACGCCGACAAAGTTGCGCACCTGAGCCCAGCCCCAGGTGAGGGGCACTTTTTACCTGCCGATCCGGTATAGGGATTCGGGAACCCCGGCCGTGCGGTGATCGTTTTCCTCTCGATCACCGCACGACACATGAGGCAGGAGAGGAAACCGTGATCTTCAAACGGATGTTGGGGGCCTTCGGGGTCGGAGCGCCCTCGGTGGATACCGTTCTGGCCGCGCCGCGGGCGCGGCCCGGTGAGTTCCTGCGGGGTGAGGTGCGCGTCAAGGGCGGCGACTTCGACGCCGACATCGAGTACATCGCCCTCGGCCTGGTCACCAGGATGGAGTCCGAGCACGGCGAGGGTGAGCAGACCGGCCTGGTGGAGTTCTTCCGCACGCAGGTCAGCGGGCCCTTCCAGCTGCGCACCGGCGAGGACAAGGTGGTGCCGTTCCAGTTCCCCGTCCCGTGGGAGGCCCCGGTCACCGAGGTGACGGGTCGGCGCCTGCACGGCATGGTCATGGGAGTGCGCACCGAGCTGGCGATCGCCAAGGCCGTCGACAAGGGCGACATGGACCCGGTCGAGATCGCACCGCTCGCCTCCCAGCAGGCCGTGCTGGACGCCTTCGTGCGGCTCGGCTTCCACTTCAAGAGCGCCGACCTGGAGTACGGCCACCTCCACGGCGTCAACCAGCAGCTGCCGTTCTACCAGGAGATCGAGTTCTACCCGCCTCCCCAGTACTCCGGGCAGATCAACGAGGTCGAGCTCACCTTCGTCGCCGGTCCCGCGGGCCTGGACATCATCGCGGAGGCCGACAAGCGCAGCGGCCGCTACGGCTCGAGCACCGACACCTTCGGCCGCTGGCAGACCAGCCACGACCAGGCCCCGCACCGCGACTGGGTCTCCGAGATCAACACCTGGCTGGCCGCCCTGTCCCAGTACGGCTCCGGCGGCTTCCACCCCGGTGGTCACGACCCCTACGCCCACCAGGGCGGCGGTCATCACGGTGGTCACCACGGCCACGGCGGCGGGTCCGGCTGGGGCGGCGTCGCGGCCGCCGGGGCCGCCGGTGTGGCCGGCGGCTTCGTCGCCGCCGAGGTCGTCGACGAGATCTTCGAGGACGAGGGCGAGGACGAGGGATGAGTGGGGCCGGGGTGAGGTCGGCCCGTTGATCTCACCCCGGCCGCGACGGTGACGGCCCGCCCCGCGTGCGCCGCGGGGCGGGCCGTCGTCATGGTCTGGTTGTGGCGGTGGTCGTGGTCGTCGTTGTGGTCATGGTGGTCGTGGTGGTGCCGAACACCCGGCACGGTCTCGACGAAGGCCCGGCACCCGCCAACCGTCCTGAGAGCCGCGTGTCACGCGAGCCGGTATTCGCTTCTAAGCTCGGGGGATGGCGAAATACCTTGATGTGCATCCGAGCAGTCCCCAGCCCCGGCTCATCAGCCAGGTGGCCGAGATCCTGCGTGCGGACGGGCTGATCGCGTACCCGACGGACTCGGGTTACGCGCTGGGGTGCAGGCTGGGCAACAAGGAGGGCATCGACCGGATCAGGGAGATTCGCGACCTCGGCAGCGACCACCATTTCACCCTGGTCTGCAGTGACTTCGCGCAGTTCGGCCAGTTCGTACATGTAAGCAATGCGCTCTTCCGCTCGCTCAAGGCGGCGACCCCCGGCGGTTACACGTTCATCCTGCCCGCGACCAAGGAGGTGCCGCGGCGGTTGCTGCACCCCCGGAAGAAGACGGTCGGCGTCCGGATCCCCGATCACGCCGTCACGCAGGCGCTGCTGGCCGAGCTCGGCGAGCCGCTGGTGTCGAGCACCCTGCTGCTGCCCGACGAGGCCGAGCCCATGACGCAGGGCTGGGAGATCAAGGAGAGGCTCGACCACGCGGTGGACGCCGTCATCGACGCGGGCGAGTGTGGCGCCGTCCCGACGACGGTCGTCGACCTCTCGCAGGACGAGCCCGAGATCATCCGCCGGGGCACCGGAGACCCGTCCCTTTTCGAGTAGAAAGCGTCGGCAGCACTCCTTCACGGTCCACCGGGAGGCCGTCCTCACGGTGGACCGGACTCGTGCTCCCGCGCCGGGAAGGACGCTCTCGTGGCCTGAGCCGGACACGAACGGCGCCCGACGGAGCGGAGCGAGCTCGCAACTCCTGTTAGCGTTATCGCATAGGGGGTGAGCTGCTTTGAAGGCGAAATCGAACGACGGTCCGCCGCGCTCCAGACCCGCGGTTCTGGAAGACGTCGCCGCGCTCGCCGGAGTGTCGGCGATGACCGTCTCCCGGGCGCTGAACGCGCCCGAGAGGGTGCACACCGAGACCCGGGCGCGCGTGCTGGCCGCGGTGCAGGAGCTTGACTACCGGCCCAACGCCGCCGCCCGGCAGCTCGCCACGGGACGGTCCGGGGTGCTGGGCGTGGTCAGCATCGACACCACCCTGTACGGCCCGGCCTCGACCCTCTACAGCATCGAACGGGCCGCCAGGCTCAACGACTACGCCGTGAGCATCGCCAGCCTGAGCATGCTCAACCGCCGCTCGATCGAGGAGAGCCTTCGCCAGCTGCAGTCGCAGTCGGTGGACGGCGTCATCATCGTCGCGCCGCACGAGTCGGCGGCCGACGGCCTGCGCCACCTGTCGTCGAAGATTCCGGTGGTCGCGGTCGACGCCGGGGTCGGCCTCTCCGTTCCCGTCGTCATGGTCGACCAGCGGGCGGGGGCGACGCGGGCGACCAGGCACCTGCTCAGCCTCGGCCACGAGACGGTGTGGCACGTCGCGGGCCCGGCCAACTGGATCGACGCCAACGCCCGGGTCGAGGGCTGGCGCGAGGTGCTGGAGGCCGGGCGGCACCGGGTTCCCGAGGTGCTGCGCGGAGACTGGAGCTCGCGCTCCGGCTACCAGCTCGGCCACCGCCTCGCACGCGACCCCGAGGTCACGGCCATCTTCGTGGGCAACGACCAGATGGCCCTGGGCGTGCTCAGAGCGCTGCGCGAGGCCGGGCGGCGCGTTCCCGAGGACGTCAGCGTGGTGGGCTTCGACGACGTGCCGGAGTCCGCCTACTTCTGGCCCCCGCTCACCACGGTCCGGCAGGATTTCGAGGAGGTCGGCGGCCACGCCTTCCACCTGCTGCTCGACCAGATGGCGGGCAGGCCGAGCCAGACCAGGCGGCTGGTGGAACCCGAGCTCATCGTGAGGGAGAGCACCGGCGCCGCGCCGGGCTGACGCGACCGGCACCCGTCTCCCTACTCGGCCCGGCGAAAGCTGTCCCGGTCTGGTGAACGCTGTTCCGACCCGGTGAACGCCGACTCGGCCTGGCGAACGCCGCCCCGGTCCGGCCGACGCCGGGCCGGGCCGGGGCAACGACGTCATGTGGCGGTGCGCGACCAGTGGAAGCCCGTGCCCGTGCCGCAGTTGCGAGCGCCGGAGCGGGTGGGGGGTGAGCACGGACGCCTTCTCAGTGGGTGACCTGGAAGGTGGCGTCCTGCCTGGCGCTCAGGGCGGAGCCGGAGCCGAGCTGGTCGATGCGCAGCTCGTAGCCGGAGTGCCGGAGATAGCGGTCCGGGAAGTTGTACGACCGGAACGACGCCCACGCGCCGTCGGCCAGGCCCGCGGTCCGGTGGAACGTGGCGTCGGCCCGGAACGCCGGGGTGTTGTCGTTCGGGTCGAGCCTCACGGCGTAGTTCGAATGCCGCAGGTAGCGGCCGGGGAGGTTCACCGACTCGAACGACACCCCGGCCGGGTCGGCCAGGCCGGGCACCAGCCGCCACTGCTGGTCGGCCGTCGGATCCATCGGGAAGGGGTCGATCCGCGCGATGTTGTTCGCGTGCCGTACGTACCGGTCTGGGAGGTTGTACGACTTGAGCCGGTTCCACTGAGGCGCTCCCCAGCGGCTGACCAGCGCGGCCCGCTCGGCCTCGGTGATCGGGGTGATGGTGGCGTGCTTGGCGTTGATCGGCGCGGTGTAGGTGCGCTGGCCGATCGCCGACCAGGCGTTGCCGTTGACGTTGGCCGACTGCCAGGCGTAGAAGACCGCGTTGGCCGGTGAGAACGAGTCGCCCCACAGCCAGAACGTGTTGCTCGTGTTCGACTTGACCAGGATCGGCGCCTCGATCGCGCCGCCCTGCCGCAGCCCGCCGGTCAGGGTGGTGAAGCTGTTCGGCGCCCCCGTGGTCGACCGGGCCACGTAGAGGTTGTTGTCGTTCAGGTTCTTGTACGTCAGGTAGAAGTTGTTCCCGTCGACGAGCACGTCACCGTCGAGCACGCTGAAGCCCGGGTCGAAGAACACCTGGGGCGTGCCCATGTTCACGAAGTCGCTGGTGTAGTTGACCATGAACACGTCGCGGGTGCCGTTGTGCGCCGAGTAGATGACCGCGTACTGGTTGCGCGACGGGACCCAGAACGCCTCCGGTGCCCAGGAGTGGGTGTTCATGGTGTGCAGGCGCACCCGGCGGTAGTTGGTGAAGCCGGTCAGGTTCGCCGAGTCCCACACGTGGATGTACTGGTTGTTGAGGTTGAACACGCGCCCCTTCAGGTCGGTGGCCAGGACCGTGAACGTGCCGTCCTGCTTGCGCAGGATGTAGGGGTCGCGCAGGCCCTGCATGCCGGCGGTCGGCGTGGCGACCGGGTTGTTCTGGTTCAGTGGCGTCCAGTTGAGGCCGTCGGAGCTCACCGCCAGGTGGAGGGCGTAGCTGTCGCCGGACTGGTTCGGCGACTCCTTGAAGTAGCCCATCACGTACGCCGAGTACGTCGCCGCCGACGCGGGCCGTTCGGTGGTGAGGGCGACGAGGCAGCTCAGCGCGGTCGTCAGCAACGCGACGACCGCGAGAACCGTCCGGCGCGGGAACACGGGCGGGAACACGGGCGGGGGCACAGGCAGGGGCACGGGCAGGGACACGACAGGCACCCTTCTACGAGGGGAGGGGGGAGGCCCTTCGGGGAGCCGGCGGGGGAGCCGTCCGGGGGAGCCGGCGGGGGTCCGTGGTCAGATCCCGCCGCCGTGGGGTGAGGTGTGGTTAGCGCTAACATCTTTCGTCGTGAGACCTCGGCAGGTCCTGGACTGTGGCCGTATCCCCACGTCGCCGACGGGGCGGTGGCGATCGGATCGCGTACATGTTTCTGGCGCGTTTCGCAGAGTGTTAACGCTCACAGCAAGGATGTCAATACCCGCGTCACCGGGAGAACCGGGGGTGCGCGCCTTTCGCGTGCCGGTGTGCTGCCCCTGACCTGAGCTTTTGAAAAGGAAACGGCCGCTCTCCGGGCGTCCGGCGACGGCCTTTCGCCGGTCGTGTGTCAGGAGGGTATTGACCGGCCAGATGTTAGCGATCACACTGATGTGACGCCGATGTAACCTCTGTCCGCCACGGTTACATGCCGTGTGTTCCAGCGCGCCGGCGACCACATAAATGCGTAAAAAGTAGTTATCTGCGACGCGAAGTGTTAACGCTAACACCAGCGGCTCGGTAAGCGGAGGCGACGTGTCCCGCGGGCGCGCCCGCCCCGGTGACGGTGAACGGCGGCGCCGGGGAGCGCCGCCGGCCGGACGGGGTTCGCCGCCGACGGCGCCACCCGCTCCGCCGTGCCCGCTCCCCGAGGCCGTGGCCGCTCCCTGAGGAGGAACACATGTCAAGAGCCCTGTCCCGGATGGGCGCGGTGCTCGCCGCCTGCCTGATGTTCGTGTCGTGGTCGCCGGCCGTCCCGGCGGGCGCGGCCGCCCTCGACCCCTTCACCGGGTACCTGATGGCGCACTTCACCGGGGAGACGGCGAGCGGCGAGCAGATCTATCTCGCCCACAGCGACGACGGGCTGCGCTGGAACGACCTGAACAACGGCGCGGTGGTCCTGCGCTCCACGGTCGGCACGCGGGGGGTCCGCGACCCCGCCCTCGTCCGCTCTCCCGCCGGTGACCGGTACTGGATCGTCGCGACGGACCTGCGCATCGCCGCCGGCACGTCGTGGAGCGACGCCGCGAACCGGGGCAGCACCTCACTCGTCGTGTGGGAGTCGAGCGACCTGGTGAACTGGTCGGCCCCGCGGCTGATCAACGTCGCGGGCGCCATCCCCGGTGCCGGCAACGCCTGGGCGCCCGAGGCCCTGTACAACCCCGCGACCGGCGACTACGTCCTGTACTGGGCGACGAACTCGCCCCGCAACGGCGTGACCAAGCACCGCATCTGGTACGTGCGCACCAGCGACTTCCGCAGCTTCACCGCGCCGCAGCTCTACATCGAGCGCGGCGGCAGCCAGGGCCTCATCGACACGCAGATCGTCGACGTGCCAGGCTCCGTCGGCGGCTACCGCTACTACCGGGCCTCGGCGGACGGCCACATCACGATCGAGGCGAGCAACTCGATCCTGGGATCCTGGACGACGCTGGGGAACCTGTCGCACATGGGGATCTCCAACGGCACGGGCGGCGGCAACGTCGTGGAGGGCCCGATGTGGGCGCAGTTCAACGACCGCAACGAGTGGGCCCTGTGGCTGGACCAGTACGCCACCGGCCGGGGCTACATGCCCATCACCTCCACCAACCTGGGCAGCACGCGCAACTTCCAGACGCGTTCCGACTACGGCGTGGGCGTCAACCGCAAGCGCCACGGCTCCATCCTCAACCTGACCGCCGCCGAGGAGAACCGCGTCCTCGGCCGCTGGGGCGCCTCGGTGCCGGTCAACCGCATCCAGTCGTACAACAACCAGACCAGGTACGTGCGGCACGCGGACCTCGACGTGCGCATCGACGCGAACGTCAGCCCCGCCCAGGACGCGCAGTTCCGGCTGGTGCCGGGCCTGGCGAACGGCAACGGCTACGTGTCCTTCGCGTCGGTGAACTACCCGGGGTACTACCTGCGGCACTACGGCTTCGACTTCGTGCTGGCGCAGGACGACGGCACCGCCACCTTCGCGGCGGACGCCACCTTCCGCCGGGTCGCCGGGCTCGCCGACTCGTCGTGGACGTCCTTCCAGTCCTACAACTATCCCGACCGCCATATCCGGCACTACAACTACCTGCTCCGGCTCGATCCGATCACCGACGCCCAGGGGCGCGGCGACGCCACCTTCCGCGTGACGTCGTGACCGTCGTGGCCGTCGTGATCGGTCGGCCCCCGGCCGCCTTGCGCGTGGCGTCGTGATCCGCCGGTCTCTCCCCCGGTCACCTGCCGGGGGAGGCCGTGCTGTTCCGTACCACCAGGCGGGTCGGGACGAGGTCGGCGCCCGGCAGGGAGGCCTGGTTCTCGCGGATCTGGAGCAGGACCCGCTCCACGCACCTCCTGCCCACCTCCGCGAAGTCCTGGTGGACGGTCGTGAGGGGCGGGATGAAGAAGGCGGAGTCGGGGATGTCGTCGAAACCGACCACGCTGATCTCGTCCGGGACCGTCCGGCCGCGCTCGTGCAGGGCGCGCAGCAGCCCGAGGGCCATCTCGTCGTTGGAGACGAACACCGCCGTGCACCCGGGCTCCTCCGCGAGCGCAAGACCGGCGACGTAGCCGGATGCGGCCGACCAGTCGCCGTACAGGGGCGTGGGTACCGGCCGTCCGGCCTCCTCCAGGGTGGCGCGCCAGGCCTGGGTGCGGCGCTGGCTGACGTAGGACGTCCGAGGGCCCGTCACGTGCCAGACGGTCCGGTGCCCCAGGTCGAGCAGGTGGTGGACGGCCCGCCGGGCCCCGTCGCCCTGGTCGGTGTCGACGACGCTGTGGCGGTCGCCGGCGTCGGAGTCGACGACGATGACGACGGGGACGCCGGGTGGCAGGGGCATGGTGCCCGCGTCGAGCAGGTGCATGTCGATGATGACGATGAACGCGTCCACGGCCAGCTCGCCGATGCGGGTGAACGCGCCCAGCACGTTGTCCTGGGTCGGCACGTCGACGGGGATCAGCGTGATGGCGTACCCCTCGGTGGCGGCGTGGGTGGCGATCGCCTCCACGGTGCGGCTGTTGCCGGTGGAGGCGAGGCTGAAGAGGATGACGCCGATGGTGTTGAACTGGCCGTAGCGCAGCGCGCGGGCCGCGCTGTTGGGCCGGTAGCCCAGCTCGCGCATCGCCGCGAGCACGTGCTCGCGGGTCGAGTCGACCACCCCGGGGTGGCCGTTGGAGACCCGGGAGACGGTCTGGGACGAGACGCCCGCCAGCGTGGCGACGTCGGCCATGGAGACGCGCTGCTTGCGGCGCCCGCCGGGGACGCCCCACCCGCCGCGCTGCGCGCCGCCGCCGGAGGGCACGCCCGGCTGCTGTCGGCCACCGCCGTTCATCGTTTCCGCCCTTCGGATGCCCTTGGATGCCCTCGGATGGCCGTTGGCGCCGGGGATACCTTGACGACCTGTGTGACCGGTGTCACGATACCGCACGGACGTTTACGTAATCATTACTAGCAGATTACCGCTTATTACCCTGTGTCGTGCTGGGTGGCGCTTTCCTCTGGAGGTGATGTTTACGTAAACATCGCACGGAGCGGTTGGGAAGGAGTGATCCGGTGGTCGCAACACCACAGGTGGGAGCGCCGGTCGGCCGGGGCGTGAGGCCCCGGGGGAGACGGTCGTGGGCGGGCTGGCGGTTCGTCGCGCCGTTCATGGCGGTGTTCGCGCTCGTCTTCCTGGCGCCGATCGCGTACTCGATCTATCTGAGCCTGTTCCGCACCCGGCTGGTCGGCGGGACCGCCTTCGTCGGCGCCGACAACTACCTCGCCGCCCTCGGCGACCCGCGCTTCTGGTCCGCGTTCGGCAACGTGTCGCTCTTCCTGGTCGTGCAGGTCCCGATCATGCTGTTCCTGTCGCTCCTGGTGGCCCTCGCGATCGACAGCGGCCGGCTGTACGGGACGAGCTTCTTCCGCATCTCGGTCTTCCTGCCCTACGCCGTGCCCGCCGTGGTCGCGACGCTGATGTGGGGCTTCATGTACGGCACCCGCTTCGGCCTCGTCGGCAACCTGAACGAGACGTTCGGGCTGTCGCTGCCGGACCCGTTGTCGTCCGAGCTGATCCTCGCCTCGATCGGCAACATCGTGACGTGGGAGTTCGTCGGCTACAACATGCTGATCCTGTACTCCGCCCTCCGCGTGGTGAACCCGTCCCTGTACGAGGCCGCGGAGATCGACGGGGCCGGCCAGGTCCGGATCATCTACGCGATCAAGCTTTCCGCGCTGCGCGGGGCGCTGCTGATCGCGACGATCTTCTCGATCATCGGCAGTTTCCAGCTCTTCAACGAGCCCAGCATCCTCAAGACCCTGGCGCCGAACGTGATCACGACCTACCTGACGCCGAACCTCTACGCGTACTCGCTCTCCTTCGACGGCCAGCAGTTCAACTACTCGGCGACCGTCGCCATCGTCATGGGCGTGATCACGATGATCATCGCCTACGTCGTCCAGCTCCGCGGCATGAGGAACGGGGACCGAGCATGACCGCCACCCCCACGACCGGCAGGAAGCCCCGCGCGCGGGCCTCGTCCGGTCCGCTGGTGATCCGGCGCGGTCGCCGGAACCCTCCCCGGCGGAGGCGGCGCAGCCTCACGCTGACCGTCCTGACGTCGATCATGCTGGTCTACACGCTGCTCCCGCTGGTCTGGCTGCTGATCAACGCCTCCAAGACGCAGGAGGGGCTGTTCGACTCGTTCGGCCTGTGGTTCCACTCCGACTTCGCGCTGTTCCGCAACATCGCAGACACCTTCACCTACGGCGACGGCATCTTCACCCGCTGGCTGCTCAACACCCTGCTCTACGTGGTCGCGGGCGCGGGCGGCGCGACGCTGCTGGCCACGATCGGCGGGTACGGGCTCGCGAAGTTCGACTTCCCCGGCAAGAGGGCCGTGTTCGCCGTCGTCATCGGCGCGGTGGCGGTGCCCGGCACCGCGCTGGCCGTCCCGACGTTCCTGATGTTCTCCGGCATGGGCCTCACCAACACCCCGTGGGCGATCATCATCCCGTCGCTGGTCTCGCCGTTCGGCCTCTACCTCATGTGGACGTACGCCGCCGACGCCGTCCCGGACGAGATCCTCGAATCGGCGCGGGTGGACGGGGCGCGGGAGTTCCAGGCGTTCCTCCGCATCGGCCTGCCGCTGCTCGCGCCCGGGATCGTCACGGTCCTGCTGTTCACGGTCGTCGCGACGTGGAACAACTACTTCCTGCCGCTGATCATGCTGAAGGATCCGGACTGGTATCCGCTCACCCTGGGCCTGAAGGAGTGGAACTCCCAGGCGTCCACCATCGGGGGCGAGACGGTCTTCCACCTCGTGATCACCGGTTCGCTGCTCACCATCGTCCCGCTGATCGCGGCGTTCCTGCTGCTCCAGCGGTACTGGCAGTCGGGTCTCGCCGCCGGAAGCGTCAAGGAGTGACCGAGGCCGGGCCCGGCCGTCCCCAGGTACAACCATGAAAGGGACATCAATGACGATAACCCGCCGCCTCGCCCTCATGCTGGGCGCCGCACTGTCGGTATCGCTGGTGACCACCGCCTGCGCCCCCTCCGGTGACGGCGGCTCCGGGGCCGCCGCGCCTGCCCAGAGCGCGTCGGCCACGGACCTCCAGGCCGCGCTGGACGCCGGTGGCAGCATCACGATCTGGGCCTGGGAGCCGACCCTGAAGCAGGTGGTCACCGACTTCCAGGCCAAGTATCCGAAGGTGAAGGTGAACCTGGTCAACGCGGGCACCGGCAACGACCACTACACCGCCCTGCAGAACGTGATCAAGGCCGGGTCCGGCGTACCCGACATCGCGCAGATCGAGTACTTCGCCCTGCCGCAGTTCGTGCTCGCCAAGTCGGTCGCGAACCTGACGGGTTTCGGCGCCGACAAGCTGGAGGGCACCTTCACCCCCGGCCCCTGGAACTCCGTCCGCTCCGGCGGCGGGATCTACGGCATGCCGATGGACTCCGGGCCGATGGCCCTGTTCTACAACAAGGAGGTCTTCGACAAGCACAAGATCGAGGTCCCGGCCACCTGGGAGGAGTACATCGAGGCGGCCAGGAAGCTGAACGCCGCCGACCCCAAGGCGTACATCACCAGCGACACCGGCGACCCCGGGTTCGTCACCAGCATGATCTGGCAGGCGGGCGGCAAGCCGTACAAGGTCGAGGGCACCACGGTGAGCGTGAACTTCGCCGACGCCGGTACGCAGAAGTTCACCTCGGCCTGGCAGACGCTCGTCAGCGACAAGCTTCTCGCGCCGGTCAACGGGTGGACCGACGCCTGGTACAAGGGCCTGGGCGACGGCACCATCGCCTCGCTCGTGATCGGCGCCTGGATGCCCGCCAACCTGGAGACCGGCGTCAAGGCCGGGTTCGGCAAGTGGCGGGTCGCCCCCATGCCGCAGTGGGAGAGCGGGGGCAAGGCCACCTCCGAGAGCGGCGGCAGCTCGCTGGCCATCCCCGAGGCGAGCGCCAACAAGGCGCTCGCCTACGCCTTCCTGAAGTACGCCGGAGTCGACGAGGGCGTGCAGACCCGGCTGGACGGGGGCGCGTTCCCCGCGACCACCGCCGAGCTCGCCTCCAAGACCTTCCAGGACAAGAAGTTCCCCTACTTCGGCGACCAGCCGGTCAACCAGATCCTCGCCGAGTCGGCGGGCCAGGTCGTCGACGGCTGGTCCTACCTGCCCTACCAGGTCTACGCCAACAGGATCTTCAACGACACCGCGGGCAAGGCCTACATCAGCGGCGTCACCCTGCAGGAGGGCCTGAAGGCCTGGCAGGACGCCTCCGTCACCTACGGCAGGGAACAGGGCTTCACCGTCCAGTGACCTCGCCGTCCCCCTGTCCTGCCGCCGAGCCGGTCGGCGGCAGGACTCCGTGCGGGGGTCCGGCCGTCAGGGGGCGGGCGGCTCCTCGTGCGGGCGGCGCAGGACGCACACCTGGCGGGGGGCGAGGGTGAGGCCCGCGGCCAGGCATGGCGCCCGGAGGACCTCGCCCGCGACGCCTTCCACGGTGACCTCCTCGTCGGTGCGGTTGATGAGGAACCAGTAGTCGGCGTCGTCGCCGGTGCGGATCGTCAGCTCCACCGCCCCGGCGACGGCGTCCGGGAGCTCGCCGCGCACCCCGGCGGTCGCCAGGAACCGCGAGAGCACCGGGCCCAGGCCCTCGGGTCCGAGCCTGGTCGAGACGTAGGACGCCGAACCGGTCCCGGCCGGGCGGGTGGTGACGGCGGGCCGGCCCGCGTGATCGCCGGAGGTGTAGCGGGCGACGACCTCGACGTCCGGCGCGACGACGTCGATCCGGTCGCTCCACAGCGTGCCGGAGACGCCGAGGTCGAGGTCTACCCGGTCGCCGTCCAGCAGCGGCCCGAACTCCTCGATCCGGATGCCGAGCAGTTCGCGCAGCGCGCCGGGGTAGCCGCCGAGCCACACGTGGTCGTGCTCGTCCACGATGCCGGAGAAGTAGGTGGCGACGAGATGGCCGCCGCCGGTGACGTACTCACTCAGGCGGTCGGCGAGCCCTCGCGGGACGACGTGCAGGATCGGCGCGACGAGCAGGTCGTAGTGCGAGAACGCGTCGGCGGCGGTGACGACGTCGACCCGCACCCCGGCCGCCGCGAACGCCGAGTACCAGTCCAGCGCCTCCTGCCGGTAGCGCAGCCGTGAGGTGGGGTGGGAGTCCAGCTCGCTCGCCCACCAGGAGTCCCAGTCGAACACGATCGCGGCGGCGGCGCGGCGGCGGCGCGTCCCGGCGACCGGCGCGAGCCGCTCCAGGGTCGCGCCGAGGTCCGCGACCGAGCGGAAGGTCTCGCTGTCCGTCCCGGCGTGCGGGACCATCGCCGAGTGGTACTTCTCGGCCCCTCCCGCCGACTGCCGCCACTGGAAGAAGCACACGGCGTCCGCCCCGTACGCCACGTGGGTCAGCGAGTCGCGGGCCATGCCGCCGGGCTTCTTGGCCAGGTTGACCGGCTGCCAGTTCACCGCGCTCGTGGAGTGCTCCATCAGGAACCAGGGCTCGCCCCTGGCGATCCGGCCGGTCAGGTTGGCCGAGAACGACAGCTCGTCCCGGGCCTGCGGGCCGGTGAGCAGGTAGTGGTCGTTGGAGACGAAGTCGACCTCGCCCGCCCAGCCGGCGTAGTCCATGCCCTTGGTCTCGCCCATGACCATGAAGTTGGTGGTGACCGGGATCTCGGGCGTCAGCCCGGCCAGCACGGCGCGTTCCGCCCGCAGGTGGTCCTTCAGGGCGTCGGAGGAGAACCGCTTGAAGTCGAGCTGCTGGGTGGGGTTGGGGTAGGAGGCGGCGAGGCGCGGCGGCAGGATCTCCGCCCAGTCGCCGTAGTTCTGGGACCAGAACGCCGTCGCCCACGCCCGGTTCAGCTCCTCCAGGGTGCCGTACCGGTCACGCAGCCAGGCGCGGAACGCCGTGGCGGCGTCCTCGGAGAAGTCGTAGACGTTGTGGCAGCCGAGCTCGTTGGAGACGTGCCACGCCGCGAGGGCCGGATGGCTGCCGTACCGCGTCGCCATGGCCTCCACCAGGCGCAGGGCGTGCTCGCGGAAGACCGGCGACGTCGGGCGCCAGTGCTGGCGCGCGCCCGGCCACAGCGTGCGGCCCTCGTGGTCGACGGGAAGGATCTCCGGGTGCGCGGCGGTCAGCCACGGCGGCGGGGAGGCGGTGGCGGTCGCCAGGTCCACGGCGACGCCGTGCTCGTGCAGGAGGTCCATCACCTCGTCCAGCCACTCGAAGGTCCACCGGCCGGCGCCCGGCTGGAGCCGTGCCCAGGAGAAGATCGCCAGCGAGACGATGTTCACCCCGGCCCGGCGCATCGCCCGGACGTCGTCCTGCCACACCTCCCGGGGCCACTGTTCGGGGTTGTAGTCCGCGCCGAAGGCCAGGCGGCGCCGCGAGGTCTCCGAGGGCCAGCGGAGCCAGCGGGGTCCGTGATCAACTGTCACTACCACTCCTGCCTGTCGTCACAGGGAGATCGTCAGGTTTATGTTTACGTAAACATAAGGTAGCCCGGGCCGTCCCGCCACGGAGGTCGTCGTGAACCGGGCGGCCGTGTCCCGTGGCGGTCACCACCAGGGCCCGGCCGCCCGTTCGAAGAAGCGGAGTTCAGCCGGGGAGTACAGGTCTCACCGGGCCGCGTCGGGGGTGAGCTTCGCCGCACGGGACCTGAGGAGGAACCCGGCCGCCGCGGCGGTGAAGAACATCAGCACACCGTAGGTGGCGGCGGGCACGGCCATCTGGGTGTTGTTCAGCAGCGTGAGCGCGACCGCGATGGACAGCGTGGCGTTGTGGATGCCGATCTCCATGCACGAGGCGACGGCCTGGCCGCGCTCGATCCCGGCCAGGCGCGGTACCCAGTAGCCGATGGCCAGGCTGATCACGCTGAACACCAGGGTGATCGCGCCGACCGAGCGGATGTAGCCGCTCAGGTTGTCCAGCTCCTGCAGCAGGGCGCCGAGGATCACCAGGACCAGGATGACGGCGGAGGCGATCTTCACGGGCGTGTTCATCCGGTCGGCGAAGCGCGGCAGCCACGCCCGGACCGCCATGCCGATCGCGACGGGGACGAGCACGATCGCGACCACCTGGACGGTCTTGTCGAACTGCAGGCCCAGCGCGGCCGAGTCGGCGGCGAAGTAGCCCAACGACAGGTTGGTGACCAGCGGCAGCGTGACGACGGCCAGCACGGAGTTGATCGCGGTGAGCGTCACGTTGAGCGCGACGTCGCCGCCGAACAGGTGGCTGTAGAGGTTGGCGGTGGTCCCGCCCGGGGAGGCGGCCAGCAGCATCATGCCCACGGCGAGCGCGGGCGGCAGCCCGAAGGCGAGCACCAGGCCGAAGCAGATCGCGGGCAGCAGCAGGACCTGGCAGACGAGCGCGACCAGGGTGGCCTTGGGATAGGCGACGACGCGGCGGAAGTCGGCGATCGTCAGGCTCAGGCCGAGGCCGAACATGATGATCGCGAGAGCGATGGGCAGGAAGACACCGGCGAGGGCCATGGGGGGTGTGTCCTCTTTCCTCGGATGGGGGGCGGGTGCGGGGATGTGGGGGTGCTCGTCCCGATGGGCGGGGCGGGGTCAGGGTGGCGGTGCCCGGTCGTCGCGGACGGCGCCGGCGCGGCGTCCGCGACGCCGCCGGGAGGCGGGGAAGGCGACGGCACCCGATCCCGCGGCGGTGGTACGGACGAGAGCACGGCGCTGCATGGTGGGTCCAATGATCACGTACATTTCGCGATCACGCCAGGTAGGGAGCCGGACCTTTCCGGTCACCGGGATCGTCGCGGCCCCTGGTCCGTCCGGGGCGTCGCGGTGTGCGGGACACGATCGGCCCGGCCGGTCCGCGATCGGCCCGCGCCGTCACGTTGTGCCGTCATGTTGTGCCGTCACGTCGCGCCGGGCCGGGGAGCGCAGGACCGGGCCGGGCAGCGTCGGGCAGCGTCGGGTAGGGCAGCGTCGGCAGCGCGGGGCCGGGTCCTGTCGTCGGCGGTGGCTGTGCGACCATGGGCGGCGAAGGCGACGGCGGAACGAGGAAGCCGGTGTGAATCCGGCGCGGTCCCGCCACTGTGATCGGCGAGCGAATCCCGAACAAGCCACTGCCCGGATGACGGGCGGGAAGGCCGGGAGGAGCATCGACCCGAGAGCCAGGAGACTCACGCTGTCGCCCCTCGGCAAACGGGGCGGAT
This sequence comes from Streptosporangium sp. NPDC002721, assembly GCF_042888905.1. NCBI lineage: Bacteria > Bacillati > Actinomycetota > Actinomycetes > Streptosporangiales > Streptosporangiaceae > Streptosporangium > Streptosporangium sp. NPDC002721. The sequence goes on along the minus strand of NZ_JBIAQI010000048.1, from coordinate 10,389 downwards.
CTCCCCATGAGAGGACGGCGGTCGTCATGCGGTTCGGGCTGGGACCCGACCCCCTGGATCGCCTCGGAAAGGGACTCACACGCGCATGAGCAGGCTCACCGTCTGCCGGGACTGCTGCTGCGGCAGCACCCGCAAGGTTCCCGCCCTCGACCACGACGAGCAGCTCCGCCGCCCGTCGGAGATCGCCGAGGTTCGCGTCAGCGACTGCCTGGACGTGTGCGAGCAGGCCAACGTGGTCGTCGTGCGGCCCTCACCGGCCGGACGCGCCGCGGGCGGGCGGCCGGTGTGGCTCGGCCTGGTGAACCAGCCCGACGCCGTCGAGGACATCGCCGCCTGGATCCGGGCCGGGGGCCCCGGCCTCGCCCCGATCCCCGACATCCTCGCCCTCCACGTCTTCACGAAGAGCCGTTCGTAGGGCCGTTCATAGGGCCGTTCGTAGGGTCGTCGCCCTCGGTGGGGCTTCGCGGCACGAAAGGGAATCCCCGCCCGTCGGTGTGGGGAACACGTCGGGGCGGGGAGCCCTCAAGGGGTTGTCCCTCAAGGAGCCCTCCCTCAAGGGGAACGCCTCAGGGGAAGCACCTCAGGGGGAGTGCCTCAGGAGGAGTACGTCACTGCTTCCGGAACGTCTGTGCCACGCTGCCGTTGCAGTCCCACAGCCGCAGTCTCGAGGCGTTGGCCGTGGAGCCGTTCGGCGAGTCGAGGCAGCGGCCGGACTGCGGGTTGAGCAGGGAGCCGTTGGACTGGGGCACCCACTGCTGGGCGCCGCCGCCGTTGCAGTCCCACAGCTGGACCGGCGACCCGTTCGCCGTCGCGTTGCCGGTCACGTCCATGCACCGGTTCAGCGTGCGCAGGGCGTTGCCGTCCCACGCCCAGTGCTGGTCGACGGCGTGGGGCTGGCAGTCCCACAGCTGCACCGCGGCGCCGTTGCCGCCGGTGTCGTCGGCGGCCACGTCCACGCACTTGCCGCCGGGGCCGTTGACGAACGTGGCCCCGGCGGAGCCCCCGCCCAGCCGGAGGTTCTGGGCCACGGATCCGTTGCAGTCCCACAGCTGGAGCCTGGTCCCGTTGGCCGAGGAGCCGTTGGGGGAGTTGAGGCAGCGGCCGGACTGGGGGTTGAGCAGGGAGCCGTTGGGCTGGGCGACCCACTGCTGGGCGCCGCCGCCGTTGCAGTCCCACAGCTGGACCGGCGACCCGTTCGCCGTGCCGGTCGCGTCCAGGCACCGGTTCAGCGTGCGCAGCGCGTTGCCGTCCCGGGTCCAGTGCTGGTCGGCGGCGTGGATCTGGCAGTCCCACACCTGCACGGCCGAGCCGTTGCCGCCGGTGTCGTCGGCGGCCACGTCCACGCACTTGTTCCCGGGGGTGCCGATCGGCCGGCCGGGCGGGGGCGGGGCGGTGTTCAGCCGCTTCGACGCCGCGATGATGCCGAGGTTCGCCGCCCTGACCCGGGCGGCGTCGAACTTCACCACCTGCCGGTCATAGGTCCAGAAACCGTTGACCTCGCCCTCGACGTCGAACGGCTGCGTGTAGACGAGCGCGCTGAGCCCGCGGACGTGCATGAGGTTCGCCGACTGGGTGACGAGGCTCACGTACCGGTCGGTGATCGACTGCGTGTTCGGGTGCATCTCGTACGCGCCGAACTGGCCGTTGGGGCTGTACTCGTGGCCGGGGACGCGCACGCCCAGGCCGCCGTACTCGCCGAGCACGGAGGTCCGGGTGCTCGTCGGTGTCGGCGCGTCGGGGCCGACGTAGATGTGCCAGTCCATGATGTCGCCGTTGCCCGGGTCGCCCTTGGAGGCGCAGCAGTTGTAGCCGCTGTGCCCGTTGACGAGCCTGGTCGGGTCCTGGTTCTTGACGTTCTGGATGATCCGGGTGGTGTCGGCCAGGTTCCACTCGCCCCAGCCCTCGTTGAACGGGACGTAGGCGACGGTCGAGGGCGACGAGCGGTGCTCGTCGACGATCTCCCTCAGCTCGCTCTCCCACTGCGCGTGGTGGGTGGCGTTGCCCCCGCCCATGCTCGGCATGTCCTGCCAGACCAGCAGGCCGATGCGGTCGGCGTGGTAGAACCACCGCTGCGGCTCCACCTTGATGTGCTTGCGGACCATGTTGAAGCCGAGGTCCTTGGTCTTCTGCAGGTCGCTCGCGAGCGCGGCGTCGGTCGGCGCCGTGTACAGGCCGTCCGGCCAGAAGCCCTGGTCCAGCACGCCGTTCTGCATGACGAACTGGCCGTTGAGCGTCAGCGCGAGCCGCCCGTTGACCACGGCCTTGCCGACCTCGCGCATGCCGAAGTAGTGCGTCGTCTGGTCGACGGTCGCGTTCGCGTTGTTACGGAGGGAGATCCGCAGGTTGTACAGGAACGGGTCGTCGGGCGACCAGCGCCGCGCGTTGGGGACGGGGACGCTGAAGTCGGTGAACCCGCCGGTCGCGGTGCCCACGACGGCCGAGCCGTTCAGCGCCTCGGCGTACACCGAGTGCCCCGACACGTCGCCGCGGGTGAACACGCGCACCCGCAGGGTGTTGTTGGCGAGGTTGGGGTAGAAGTCGACGCTGTAGATCGACGAGGTCGGGGTCGGCTCCAGCCACACCGTCTGCCAGATGCCCGACGACGGCGTGTACATGATGCCGCCGGGGTTGCGGACCTGCTTGCCGCGGGCGGGGTTGGTCCCGTTCACCCCGGAGTCCGACGGGTCGAAGACCCGCACGATCAGCTCGTTCGTCCCGCCGTTGAGCTGCGGGGTGATGTCGAACTCGAACCGGTCGTAGCCGCCGGTGTGCCCGCCGACCTGCACGCCGTTCACCCACACGGTCGTCTGCCAGTCCACGGCGCCGAAGTGCAGCTGCACCCGGCGGCCGCTCCAGCCGGCCGGAACGGTGAACGTCCGGCGGTAGAACAGGTAGTAGCGGTTGTCGTTCGCCGGCCGCTTGATGCCCGACAGGGCAGACTCCACCGGGAACGGCACGTTGACGCGCTCCGGCAGCGTCTGCCCGAACGCGGGGGCGTCGTTCGTGGCCGACTGCCGCAGCTGCCACTCCCCGTTGAGGTTCAGCCAGTCCGGCCGGGTCATCTGCGGGCGGGGGTACTCGGGCAGCGGCGTGCCGTTCAACGCCTGGCCCGTCCACGGCGTCGTCAGCGGCGACGGCTGGGCCGGGGCCGCGACGGCCTGCGGCGCGCCGACGACGAGCATGGCGAGGCCGACGACACAGGCGACGACGGCGTGCAGCAGCCGTCGCCGATGGCGTACTCGTTGCATGGGATCTCCTCAGGGGGGTGGGGGTTCGGAGACGCGGGACCTGGTGGCGGAGGCTCAGACCTGGACTCGGGCCTGGACTCAGACCTGGACTCGGGCCTGGACTCAGACTTGGGCTCGGGTTCGGGCCGGGCTCGGGCTCAGGTGAATCGCCACAGGTGGTCGGGGGTGCCGTTGTCGGTGTACTGGACGACGCGGGCGCTGTCGGCGGTGGACATGCCGTCCACCCCGAGGACCTTGCCGCTGTTGCGGTTCTGGATCCGGAACCACGCGCCCTCGGGATGCCGGTCGTGTCCGTCGCCGATCCTGGGGAAGGAGGTGACGCGCAGCCGGGCCGCTCCCATCGGGATCAGGGCGACGCTCTCCAGCGGCTCGGCGGAGCGCACGGGGCTGTCCTGCAGGGGCGTCACCACCCCCTCGCCGTCGGTCTTCCAGTTCGGGATCCTCCGCGCCCGCACCGTGAGCCGGATCGGCGCGTTCTCGCGGGTGAAGGGATTGCCCGCCGGGACGGGAGCCTTCCGCACGGTGACGGCCGAGGCCGGGTCGCTCGCGGGCAGGACGAGCCCGTAGTTCCAGGGGGACTGGGGGAAGACCTCGTACTCCGGCCAGTCGGCGGCGCCGGCGAAGCGCCGCCAGTCCTCCCGGATGTCCGGGGAGAAGGCCAGCGGGCCGTGGTTCAGGGACACCGAGCCGTGGTTGGCGGTCCAGACCCGCACCGCCGCGCGCATCGGGAGGGTGAGGGTGACGGTGTCCGCCGGTGTTCCAGGTACGGTCGAGGACGACGTAGCAGGGCGGGGCCGCCTGGACCGGCACCACCGCGCCGTTGACCCGCAGGCCGACCGCGCCCGACCAGCCGGGGACGCGCAGGTACAGCGGGAAGGCGGCGGGGGCCGGTGTGGTGACCCGCAGGGAGATCGTCTCGTCGAAGGGGTAGCCGGTGCTCTGCTCGATCGTCACGCTCGTGCCGTTCCCGACCCTGGCCCGCACCGAGGACGGGCCGTACATCGAGGCGCACAGCCCGTTGTCGAAGGTGGCGAGCCACAGCTCCTCGGCGTAGTACGGCCAGCCCATGCCGTAGTTGTGCGGGCAGCACCGGTAGTTGTGCACGCCCGGCGTGTAGGCCTGCATGCCCCAGTCGTTCTGGAACTGGCCCCGCGTCTTGGCGTGCCGGTCGAGCTGGACCCCGTTGGCGGTGACGATGTAGAGGACGCCCTTGTGGGCGGGGTCCAGGGCGGCGGGCAGGGAGTTGAACGCCAGCTCCTCGCACCGGTCGGCCCACACCGGGTCCCCGGTGATGTGCGTCAGCATCTGGTGGCTGTGCATGAACTCGACGATCCCGCAGGTCTCGAAGCCCTGGCGGGGGTCGTCGTGACCGGCGCGGACGTTCTCGTCCCCGGCGAAGCCCCCGCCGGAGAACTGCCCGTAGGCTCCCATGATCGTGTCGTGGTTGCGGTAGGTCGCGGCGCGGAACCTCGCCTCCCCGGCCAGCAGCCCGAACTCCGCAGGTTCGCGGAACCCCTGCGCCAGATTGACGTTGTGCCAGTTGGGGATGCCCCCCGTGTAGTCGGCCGAGCCCGAGTGGATCTTCCTGACCAGGTCGAGCAGCCACGCCTCGCCGGTCCGGTTGTACAGCCAGAAGACGCTGTCGATGTTGTCGCCCCAGCGCAGCGCGGCCCAGCTGCGGCTGAAGACGACGGGCGGCTGCCCGTTCTGGAACCGGAAGTACCTGGTCATGAAGGGGATCACGCGGCTGTCGCCGGTGTGCTCCTGGAACGAGCGCAGCACGTTGAGCAGCGGCATGTGCGGCCAGAAGTCCGGCCCGCCCTCCAGCGAGGTGCGCAGCGCCCGGGGGCCGAACCAGCCGTCCGGCTGCTGGGTCGCGATGATCCCGTCGATCCACCTGCGGGTCAGGTTCGGCACGCGCTGGTCGCCGGTGACGTAGCCGAGGTCACCGAAGCCGCGCAGCCAGTACGGCAGCTCCTCCCAGGCGCCCCGCGCCGGGTCGACCCAGCCGCAGGTCTCGTAGCGGAGGTAGTCGGACACCTCGGGCATCCGGCCGTTCAGCCCGTTGAGCTGCAGGTCGAGCTGGTGCCTGATCCACCCCGCGGGCGTGATGCTCCCGGGGGGCAACCTCAGGAACGGCGTGGCCTGCAGAGGGGAGCGGTTGGGGGTGTAGAGGCCGCCCGCCTGGGACGTCGTGACGGTCCTGACCACCCGCACCGAGTCGGCGAGGACACCGGCCCCGGCCGGTACCGGGGCCGCGACGGAGCCGAGGACGACCGCCCCTCCCGCCGCTCCGATGGTGTTCCGCAGGAAATCTCGACGTTCCATGACCACGGCGGTCTCCCTACTACGTGGTTCGGCGGGCGCCTCGCCACGGGGCGGGGTGGCGTGCGCCCACAGGGGGGGTGATCAAAAGTGAATACTTTGAAACATCTACGTGTCAATAATTGATCGAATACGATCAGCCCAATCTCGGAATCATGGACGTCCGCCGGTGGCGGGCCACCCGCCGGGAGGGCGGGCGGTGCTCGCGGGACGGCCCCTGTCACGCGCCCGGCGGGTAGGGAATCATGAGCGGGATGCGGATCGGAATCTTCCTGGTCGCGGCGGGTTTCCCCGGCAGGCCACCGGGTCAGGTGCTGCGTGACTGCGTGGAGGCGATCGTCGTCGCGGAGGAGTCGGGGTTCGACGACGCGTGGATCGCCGAGCACCACTTCATGTCGTACGGGGTGTGCCCCTCGGCGGCGACGCTGGCGGCGGTGGCGCTGGGGCGTACACGGGCGATCGGGGTGGGGACGGCGGTGAGCGTGCTGTCCACGGCGCACCCGGTGGCGCTGGCCGAGCAGGCGGCGATGTTGCACCACCTGTCCGGCGGGCGTTTCACGCTGGGGGTCGGCAGGGGCGGGCCCTGGGTGGACCTGGAGGTGTTCGGCACCGGCCTGGCGCGCTTCGAACGCGGCTTCGCCGAGTCGCTAGACCTGCTGTGCCGGGCCCTGGGGGAGCGCACGGTGTCGGCCGAGGGGGAGTTCTTCGCCTTCCGCGAGGTCGCGATGGTACCGGCGGCGCCGATGCGGCCCGTCGTGGCGTGCACCTCGCCGGGGACGGTACGGCTGGCGGCCGCTCGGGGGCTGCCGATGCTGCTCGGCATGCACATCGACGACGAGGGCAAGGCCGCGATGCTCGCCGACTACCGGGCGGCCTCGCCCGTTCCGGAAAGCGTCGCGCCGCCGGGCTCGCCCGCCCGGGAAAGAACCTCGCCGCGCCCGCCTGCTCAGGAAACGGCCTCACCGCCGCGCCCGCCGGTTCCGGGGACGGTTGCGGCGCCGGGCCCGCCCGTTCCGGGAACGGTCTCACCGGCCGTGCCGGGCGCGGGCGGGCACATGGCGGCCGTCGTCGGGCACGTGGCCGACTCCACGGCGGGAGCGGTGCGGGAGCTGAGGGCGGCGATGCCACGGTGGCTGGAGCCCGGACTGGCCGGTTACGTGCCGGTGGACGGGCGGCGGCGGCCCGTACGGGACGTGGGGGAGTACGTCGAGTTCCTGACCGGTGTCCATCCGGTGGGGGACGCCGACCGCTGCGTGGAGACGATCAGGCGCACCTGGGAGGCGACCGGGCTCGAACACCTGATCCTCATGGTCGAGGGCGCGGGCGAGCAGGCCCGCACCCTGGAGAACATCCGCCGCCTGGGTGCCGAGGTGCTTCCCAGGCTCAGGGACAGGGACCTGCCTTCGAAGTGATCGGGGAGACCCGCTCCCTCGGGATCTCCGCGTGACGCGCCGTGATCCCGGTTTTCGGTCCCCCCGGCGCCACCGGCTCGTCAGAGCCTGCCGAGGCCGCGGGCGAGGACGGTGGCGGTGGTGGCGACCACCTTGTCGTCGACGGTCCCGTTCGCGGCCGTGCGGTTGGTGTAGATCGCCATGACGATGGGGGCGGCGGCCTTGCCGGGCCAGATGACCGCGATGTCGTTGCCGCTGCCGTACTTCGAGTTCGTGCCGGTCTTGTCGCCGATCGTCCAGGTTCTGGGCAGGCCCGCGCGGATACGGGCGTCCCCGGTGGTGTTCGCGATCAGCCAGGCGTTCAGCCGCTTCCTGTCCCTGGCGTCGAGGGCGTCGCCCACCGTGAGCGCGCGCAGGACGCGCCCCATGGACGCGGGCGTCGTGGTGTCGCGCCGCTCCTTGGGGTTCCAGTCGTTGAGCTCGGTCTCCCACCGGTCCAGCCGGGAGACCGGGTCCTTCAGCGTCCGGAAGTATCCGGTCAGGCCGGCGGGCCCGCCGAGCTGCTTCAGCAGCAGGTTGGCCGCGGTGTTGTCGCTCTGGGTGACGGCCGCCTCGCACAGCCGCGCGACGCTCAGCCCGTCCCTCACGTGCTTCTCGGTGACCGGGGAGTGTCCCTTCAGGTCGGCGGCGCTCCAGCGGACGACCTTGCCCATCAGCCCGGGACTGGAGGTGCGCGCTTTGTGCAGCACGGCCGCTGCCGCCACCGCCTTGAAGGTGGACAGCATCGGGAAACGCTCGCCCGACCGGTAGGCGATCGTCTTCCCGGTGGCGGTGTCGACGGCGTACGCGCCGATCCGGCCCCTGAAGGACGCCTCCAGCGCGCGCAGTTCCCGCGCGGCCCGGACCTGGCCCGGCGCCGGTGCCGACGCCGTCTCCGGCGTGGCCAGGGTGGCGGTCAAGGGGGTGGGCGGGGCGGTGGACGCGTGACCGGTCGCGACGCCACCCGTCAGCGGGACGAACGCGAGGGAGGCCAGCGCCCAGAGCGCGGCGCGCCGGAGAGGCAGGGTGGGCATGGGTGGACGCCTTCCTGTCGTGTGAATTAGGGGATGAGGTGCGAGGAGAAGTCTCGTGCCGGCGTTCGATGCCGTCAAAGACAGGAACGGCTGACCCCATGCCGATCCGGCATACGCCCGGCCTGCGGGCTTCCCGGCGGGTGGCCGCCGGGTCCGTCACACGGGATCCCGGCCGCCCCTCGCGATGACGCGGGCGGCGCGGGGGTTCACGGGTGCCGCAGCCGATCGCGGAGTGCGCGCGCGACCTGCGCCATGAGCGCCTCGGCCCCCGGCTGGCTGATGGCCGGCACGCGAGACTCGGTGAGGACGGCGACCCCGAAGACCTGGCCGTCGGCGTGCTCGACGACGCCGATCTCGTGGCGGAGGTTGAGGAGCGTCCCGGTCTTCGAGGACCACTTCGACGCGTCGGAGCTGAAGTCGGGCGCCAGCCGGTGCCGCAGGACGTTGTCGGCCATGAGGGTCCGCACGCGCTCGCTGACACCCGGGTCGATCGGGGACGGTGTCCACAGTGCCTGCAGGAGCTCCATGAGCGCTCGCGCGGAACCCGAGTTCGCGCGGGTCACGTCGAGTTGCGGGATGCGGTGCCCCCGCCCGGCCGTCCCCGCCTCGCTGGCGAGGAAGTAGGCCAGATGGACGTCGTCCGGGGAGAGGCGTTCCGCCGGGGTCTCGACCAGCTCCTGGATGGTGTGGCGCACCGCGATGCCGTGGATTCCCAGCCCGTGCAGTATCTCCGAGACCTCGGCGGGCGGGGTGAGGGCGAACAGCGCGTCCGACGCCGTACCGTCGCTCACGGCGGTGCTGAGGTAGAGCAGGTCGTCGACGGCGATCCGGGCGGGGTGCCGGAACCTGCTCAGCCCGGTCGGTCCCGGAGTGGTGATCCGGCCCGGTCGCACGAGGATCTGCGTGGAGCCGTCGAGCTCGCCCCTGCGGATGCGTTCCAGCGTCGCGACGGCGAGCGGGACCTTGACGAGCGAGGCGATCGGGAACTCCAGGTCCGGCTCGATACCGACCTCGTCGCCGGAACGCAGGTCCCTGACCAGGAACGATCCGCTCAGTCCGGCGTCGTCGAGCGTTCGCCGGAGTTCACGGATCAGCTTCTCGACCGTGATGGTGCCCCTCCTTGCCGGTCGCGCGCGCCCAGGCAGCGGGCGATCGCCTGCCACAGCCGGGTCCGGATGCGCTCCGCGTCGTCCCTGACGGCGGCGGATACGTCGAAGCCGCGTACGAGTTCGATCTCGCCGACGGGGCGCCAGTGCAGCCCCAGCTCCTCGGACTGCTTGGGCGAGCACAGGAGGAGATCCGCCGAGCCGAGGACCTCCGCGGTGGCGGCGGTGAGCGCGGTCGAGACGGTGACCTGCGCGGGCTGGAGGCCGACGGCGTCCCGAATCCGGAACATCCGGTCACGGATGTGGGGGACGTCGTCCTCGGGCTGGATCCAGACGCGGCTTCTTCGCGACGCCCGCGCGGCCCGACCGGCCCGGAGGGTCTCGACGTAGACGGTCTCCGCGGGAAGGTCCGTGGCGCCGGCGAGCCCGAGCCGCACGGACCAGGTCGCGTCGCTCGGCGGTACCGCCGCGAGGGCGGCGCGGGCCTCGCGAGATCGGACGAGTTCCGTCCTCTCGGCGGGTGGGGCGGCTTGGAGGTCGAGGTAGATGCCGTTCCTGCGTGCCTCCGCGTCGAGCCGTGCCAGATCGTACGCGGTGCAGATGTCGGGAACGGCGAGGCGGAGGGGATTGAGCTTGGCCCGTTCCGCCTCGTGCTCGATGTCGTCCGCCAGGCGCACGAGCCGCTTCGCCGAGGGCAGCAGGTCGCGGCCGAACTGCGTGAGCGTCGCCCCGCGTGACGACCGGTCGAACAACCGCTCCCCGAGGTGCCTCTCCAGGGCGGCGATCCGGCGGCTCGCGACCGACTGCGGCACTCGCGTGGCCGCCGCGCCCTCCGTGAAGCTCCCTCGCTCGCTCACGTTGAGGAACGCTCTCCACGCTCCGAGGACGTCCACGATGCGAGCATATGCTATTTCAGCATAAAGACCGCCATTTCTGTCTTTGACAGCATCGAAGGCCGCCATGAGACTTCCCGTCGTACCCAGTTCACGACGGGAAGGCCCGATCATGCCCACACGACTTCTCCGGCGCGCCACGTCCCCGGCGCCGGTCACCCCTGTCCTGGCCCGCGGGCTCGGCGGGCTCTGATGTCACGTCGGGGGACAGGGATCGTACGGCTCGCCGTCGCGGGCGTGGCGGCGGGCGTGCTCGCGGCGGGGATCGCGTTGCCGGCCGTGGGGGGTGCGGGTCTTGGCTTCGTGTCGGCGACCAACGAGCTGAATCTCAAGCCCACCGACCTCGTCGAGCC
>NZ_JBIAQI010000047.1:0-49333 GCF_042888905.1 Streptosporangium sp. NPDC002721 | reverse complement strand
TCGCCTTCCTCGTGGTCGGGCCGATGGTCGACCTGAAGCTGATCGCGCTGCAGACCGGCACGTTCGGCAAGGCCTTCGCCCTGCGGTTCGTCCCGGTGACCTTCGCCCTCGCCGTCGGAGTGAGCGTCCTCTTCGGGTGGCTGCTGCTGTGACGCCCCCCGCCCCGTCCCCCTCGCGCCCCGTCACCGCGGAAGGAACTCGCGCCCCCCGATGAACCGTGTGACCCAGAACCTCGTCCTGACCCTGCTGGGCTGCGCCGTGCTCCGGATCTCGGCGTTCTCCACGACCTACCTCAACTACGTCAAACCGGGCTTCCGGCCGTTCCTGATCGGCGCCGGAGCGGTGCTGGTGATCCTCGGGCTCATCGGCCTGTTCCAGGCGAGCCGTGCCGGGGGAACCCCGGCGAACGAGGACCCGCGTGACGACACGCACGAGCGGCCGGACGGGCACGGCCGTCCCGTCACGCACGAGCACCCGCATGATCACGACCGGGCCGGTACGAGCGAGCACGGACCCGGTGACGGCGATGGTGACGGGCATGACCACGCGCACGGCGGCCCCCGGGTCGCGTGGCTGCTCTGCCTGCCGGTGTTCGCGATCTTCCTGATCGCGCCGCCCGCGCTGGGCTCGTTCGCCGCCTCCCGCGACGACACCCCGCCGCCCCGCGACCAGACCCTGAGTTCCTTCACCCCGCTCACCGGCACCGGCGCCGTGGAGATGACCCTCGGCGACTTCATCGGCCGCGCCTGGGACGACGACAAGAAGTCCCTCACCGGCCGCGAGGTCAAGCTGACCGGCTTCGTCTCACCGGCGAAGAAGAAGGGGCAGTGGTACGTCACCCGCATGCAGATCGCCTGCTGCGCCGCCGACGCCTTCCCCCTGAAGGTCGCGGTCAGGGGACTGCAGGAACCACCCGCCGACACCTGGGTCGAGGTCACCGGCACCTGGATCCCGCAGACCTTCGGCACGATGACCACCGGCGTCGTCTACCCCCAGATCACCGGCAAGAGCCTCATCAGGATCGACCCCCCTGAGGAGCAGTACGAGTAACGCCGGAGAGCGCGTACGGGCTCGACCTTCCCAAACGCGACCGGCCACCGGGCGATGCGACCTCGTCAGGAGGCACGCGTTGGCGGTCGCCCCGGTCCGTACCGAAGCCCGGCCACCACCGGCGACCGTCACGGCCGTACCCGGTCCCCGAACGGTGGTCCGTGTCAGACCCCGGTGGCGATCATTTCCAGCTGGATGTTGTTGATGTCCCGGAAGACCTTCTGGTACCAGGCCACGCTGGCGTCGAGGTCCTTGACGGTGAAGGCGAAATGGTGCGGGCCGCTGAAGGAAGGTGCGACAGCCGCCGGACGGTCGCCCCGCTGATCGATGTGCGTGGTCATGGTGAGACCCTTCTCGTGCCGCGTTTCGTCCTGGCCGCGTTCATGCCGTCGTGGAGCCGGATCAGCCGATCCAGACGGTCTTGAGGTTGCAGAACTCCCGGATGCCGTGAGCGGAGAGCTCACGGCCGTAGCCGGAGCGCTTGATCCCGCCGAACGGCAACTCGGGGTAGGAGACGGTCTTGCCGTTGACGAAGACCTGGCCGGCCTCCAGGTCGGAGACGAACCGCTCCTGCTCGGCCTCGTCGTCGGTCCAGGCGTTGGATCCCAGCCCGAAGGTGGTGGCGTTGGCGATCTCCAGGGCCTCCTCGATGTCCCCCACCCGATACAGCGAGGCCACCGGGCCGAACACCTCCTCCAGGTAGATGCGCATGTCGCGGGTGATGCCGGTGATCACCGTGGGCGGGTAGAACCAGCCCGGCCCATCCGGCCGCTGTCCGCCGCACAGCACGGTGGCACCGGCGGAAACGGCGTCGTCCACGATCTCCTCGATGTCGGCCCGGCCCTGCTCGGTGGCCACCGGCCCGACGTCGGTGGACGCCTCGAAGGGATCTCCCACCGTCAGCTCGCGCATGCGGGAGACGAACCTGTCGGTGAAGGCGTCGAAGACGTCTGTGTGCACGATGAACCTCTTGGCCGCGATGCAGGACTGCCCGTTGTTCTGCACCCGCGCCTCCACCGCGGTCGCGGCGGCGCGCTCCAGGTCCGCCGAGGGCATCACGACGAACGGGTCGCTGCCGCCCAGCTCCAGCACCGTGTGCTTGACCTCGTCGCCGCAGATCGCCGCCACCGAACGGCCGGCCGGCTCGCTGCCGGTCAGCGTCGCGGCCATCACCCGGGGATCGCGCAGGATCGGCTCCACCTGCCGGGAGGAGACCAGCAACGTCTGGAAGCAGCCCTCCGGGAACCCGGCGCGGCGGAAGACGTCCTGCAGGTACAGCGCGCACTGCGGCACGTTGGAGGCGTGCTTGAGCAACCCGACGTTGCCCGCCATCAGCGCCGGGGCGGCGAACCGCATCACCTGCCACATCGGGAAGTTCCACGGCATCACCGCCAGCACCGGACCCAGCGGCTGGTAGCGGCCCAGGGCACGCCGCGCCCCGACCCGCGACGGGTCGGCCAGCGGCTCGTCGGCCAGAAACCCGGCCGCGTGGTCGGCGTAGTACCGCATGCCGTGCGCGCACTTGAGCGCCTCACTCCGGGCCGACGCCAGCGTCTTGCCCATCTCCGTGGTCATCAGCTCCGCCGAGAGGTCGGCCTCCTTCTCGAACAGGTCGGCGGCAGCGCGCATCCACTCGGCCCGCTCCTCGAAACCCGTGGCGCGATAGGTCCGCCACCGCTCGTACGCCAGGCCGATCTTCCGCTGGACCTCGGCCTCGCTCAGCTCCTCGAAGGTCTTGACCGTCTCTCCGGTCGTGGGATTGATCGTGGCAATGGCCATGACTGGCCCCCTCCGCTCGTCCGAGCACTCGCCCGGCCGCCGATGCGGCCGAGCGATCAGGGAGCACCCGGAACGGGATTCTGGTTCAGCCTAGTAACGCCACAGGGGCACGGTGTCATGACGAGGTAACGCCTTGTCCCCATCTGCACAAGCGGTACGTCGACCTGGTCCGGCCTCTCCGCTCCGGCGATCTTCACGGTCCCCTCCCGAGTGCGCGCCGAGGCCGAGCCCGCGCCAGGAGGCCGGGCAGCCCAGGCAGCCCAGGCATGCGAATCGGCGCCGGCCCGGTTTCGCAAATGAAAACGATTATCACTATCATTGCTTCACCCGTCCCCTTCCAGGAGTGAAGACGCTTGGCCAGAAACGACGTACGGCCGGTGGTCAAGCTGCGGTCCACCGCAGGCACCGGCTACACCTACGTGACCCGCAAGAACCGCCGCAACGATCCCGACCGGCTCACCCTGCGCAAGTACGACCCGGTCATCCGCCGGCACACGCTGTTCCGGGAAGACCGCTGAGGCCGGCTGTTCCGAGAGAGCCGCCGAAGCCGTGAGAGAAGACGCCCACCCCGTGGCGCGAGAAAGGGAACCGCATGTCCGCACACTGCCAGCTCACCGGCGTCAAGCCGGTGTTCGGCAACAACGTCTCCCACTCCCACCGGCGCACCCGCCGCCGCTGGAGTCCCAACATCCAGCCCCGCCGCTACTGGCTGCCCGCCGAGGGCCGCTTCGTACGGCTCACGCTCAGCGCCCGAGCCGTCAGGACCATCGACAAGATCGGCATCGAGGCCGCCGTGGCCCGCATCCGTGCCCGGGGAGAACGCGTCTGATGGCGAAGAAAAGCAAGATCGCGGCCAACGAGCGGCGCAAACTCGTCGTCATCCGCCACGCGGAGCGCCGGGCCGAGCTCAAGGAGATCATCCGTACCGGCTCCCCCGACGAGCGAACCAGGGCCGTCCGCGAGCTGAGCCGCCAGCCGCGTGACGCCAGCGCCACCCGCGTGCGCAACCGCGACAGCACCGACGGCCGCCCTCGCGGGCACCTGCGCAAGTTCGGGCTCTCCCGGATCCGCTTCCGCGAACTGGCCCACCGCGGCGAGCTGCCCGGCGTCACCAAGTCCAGCTGGTAGGAGCACCACGACATGGCAGTCCCCAAACGCAAGACCTCCCGCAGCAACACCCGCCACCGTCGCTCGCAGTGGAAGGCCGCCGCGCCCGACCTCGTCCCGCTCACCGTCGGCGGGCGCGAGCTGCTGGTGCCGCGCCGGCTCGTCCGCGCCTACAGGCGCGGCCTGCTCACCCCCTGAGACCGGCCCGCACCCCATCCCGCATCACGAAAGGAGCTGTCATGTCCGTCCCCGTCGTCATCGTCTCCGGACTGCACCCCGAACCGCGCTCGGCCCTGGTGGACCGCCTGCTCGCCGATCATCCCGGCTCGGTGGCGATCCACCACGACCTGCGGCAGGTGAGCACCGGACGGGTGCAACGCGTCGTACGGAACGCGTCGGGGACGCTGGACCTGCACGAGGTGCGGCTCGCGCACGGCTGCGTCACCTGCACCGTGCGCGAGGACCTCGTCCCCGAGCTCCTGTCGCTGGCGGGCTCGGCGCCGCTGCTCATCGTGGAGCTGTGGGACTCGGTGGAGCCCAGGACCGTGGCCGAGGCGCTCGCCTGGCACGAGGACACCGTGCACCGCCTGCGCCTGACCGGGGTGCTGACCGCATTGGACGCGGCGCGAATGACCGACGACGTCTGCTGCGACGACACCCTCGCCACCCGCGGCAAGCACGCGGCGGCGGGCGACGCGCGCCACCTGGCGGAGGTGCTCGTCCGCCAGATCGAGTACGCCACCGCGCTCGTCGTGTCCGGAGCGGACGAGGAGGACGTCGAGCTGGCCCTGGCCGTGCTCGGCCACCTCACCCCCACCACCCCGGCCGCTCCTTGGGCCCTCGCCCTGCCCGCCGTCACCGGCGCGGGGATCGACGTGGAGATGCTCGGCGCCCGCGTCGACCCGGCGACCGCCCAGCTGCCCTGCGACGCGCGGACCGGGGAGATCTCCACCGTGGTCTGGCACCGGCTGCGCCCGCTGCACCCCCAGCGGCTGTTCGACGCCGTCGACGAGCTGGTCACCGAGACCGTCCGCAGCCGCGGCCGGTTCTGGCTCGCCAACCGGCACGAACGCCTGCTCGCCTGGGACGCCGTCGCGGGTGTCATCACCGTCGAGGACGCCGGTCCCTGGCTGGTCACCCTGCCCGAGGCCGCCTGGGAGATGGAGAGCCCGGCCCGGCGCATGGCGGCGACCCTCGACTGGTCCGCCCCGCTGGGCGACCGTGTCCAGCACCTCGTCTTCACCGGCCCCGACCTGGACCGCGACCGCATCCATCGGCTTCTGGACTCCTGCCTGCTCACCGAGGCCGAGACCCTGGCCGGCTCCGATGTATGGGCCGGATACCCCGACCCGTTCGCGTTCGTGCTCGACCTCGACCTGAAGGAGACCTCCGCGTGAAACCCCGCCGCACGCCCCGCAAGAAGGCCAACCCGCTGCGTGGCGTGGACTACATCGACTACAAGGACACCGACCTGCTCCGCAGGTTCGTCTCCGACCGCGGCAAGATCCGCAGTCGCCGCGTCACCGGGGTCACCGTCCGGCAGCAACGCCGGCTCGCCATCGCGATCAAGAACGCCCGCGAGATGGCCCTGCTCCCCTACGCCTCCACCTCGCCGTCCCGCTGACCAGGCAGGTGAGCGGTCCTCAGGTTGATCCGCCGGATCTCGGCGCGTCAGCCTGAGGCCACGGCGCGGACCCGGCGGCCGGATGGGAGCCCAGCCCCGGCCTCGGCCGCCGGGAGGGGATGGACGACCGGCCGCCGCGTGAGGCCGATCCGGCGGGTTCCGGTCCCCGATTTCCCAAAACAAAATCTCCCCTGAAGTTCCAGAAAAAACGAAGAGCCACAAAGACGGAACATCGATCGACAATGGTTATCCAGATCGAATCGTCACGCGTTCCCGAATTTTGAAGGACAAACTCCCCTTGGGTATCGTCGAATATGACGTAACCAGTTCAGCAGGGGGAGTCATGTCTGTTTCGACCGAGCATCGTCCGCACACCGGGCACGAACACCGGCACGGTGAGGGCTGCGGTCATGCGGCGATCCCACACGACGGCCACATCGACTACGTCCACGACGGGCACCTGCACCGATCCCATGATGACCATGCCGACGAGTGCGTTTCGGCCGCCCATGTCGAGCATGCCGGGCACGAACACCGGCACGGTGAGGGCTGCGGCCACGTGGCGATCCCGCACGACGGCCACACCGACTACGTCCACGACGGCCATCGCCACGCCTCGCACGAGGGACACTGGGACGACCACTGAGACTCAGGCGAATCTTCACGGCGGCCGGTAGTCCGCACGGGCGCGGCCGGGTTTTCCCGACGGTCGTGAAATCGCCATGAAAACCCGGCCAATTCCGTCTCCAGGCAAATTCGCAACCAGGTCGGCGGCAGGAATACGGCAAGGGCGAACGTTCGGACGCCTTGGACGGATCAAGGCGTTCATGTCAGGGGCCGACGCGTTTACGTCGCTCCCGCCGCCCATTCGCCGTCGTCCCACGGACGCTTCCCGCCGTGAACGTCTCCCTCCGGCATGACGCCAGGCGGGTGACGGCTCAGCCGGGGGCGGTGACGGCTCAGCCCGGGGCGGCGAGGGCTCCCGACCGCAGGGCGAGGAGCCAGACGGCACCGGGCAGGGCCATGCACGCCCCGAGAATCGGCAGCAGCGTACCGGGGCCGATGACGTCCAGCAGGGCGCCGGAGGCGACCGCGGACACGCCCAGGCCGGTGGTCGCCACGGCGCTCCACAGAGAGATCACGCGCCCCCGCACGGCGTTGGGCGCGCCGTTGAGGAGAGCGGCCATCGAGGTGGGGCCGTACAGCACGTCGACGGCGGCGGCGGCGGCCCACAGCACGAGCGCCGGTCCCACGGCGGAGGGCAGGCCCAGGGCGGCGGTGAACACCCCCTCCCCCACGCACGACCAGCCGAGGACGACGAGCCGGCGGTGGGCGGAGAGGCGTTCGAGGCGGGGGGCGGCCAGCAGCAGCACGACGGCGCCGGTGACGCCCTGGACCGCGTAGAACCAGCCGACCCCGCCGTCTCCCAGGTGGAAGACCTGGACGGCCAGGAAGGTCATGGTGGTGACGGTGCCACCGAGGCCCAGGCAGAAGACGGCCTCCAGCCCGAGCAGCGCGCCGATCACCCGGTCGCGGCGGGCGACGTCGAGCCCCTCGCGGAAAGCCCGCCAGCCGCGTGCGGCGCCGGGAGCGGTGTCGCCCCGGCGGGCACCGCGACGCACCATGGCGGTGAAGCCGAACGACAGCGCGAACGACAGCGCGTTGACCGCGAAGGCCCAGCGCCAGCCGATCAGGGAGACCACGGCGGCGCCGGCCATACCGCCGACCGCCTGGAACAGCAGGCCGTTGACCTGCACGGCGGCGGAGTACAGCACGTACTCCCGCGGCTGGACCAGCGAGGGCATCCACGCGTTGCGGGCCGCCTGGAACACGAAACCGGCCGCGGCGGAGGCGAAGGTCAGGGGGTAGACCAGCCAGACGGTGGCGGGGCTGTCGGCGAGCAGGAAGGCCAGCGCGAGCACGGCCATGACCGCGTCACCGGCGAGCATGAGGGTGCGGCGGTCCAGCCGGTCGGCCAGCACGCCGCCCCAGGCGCCGAAGACGATTCCCGGCAGGTAGCGCACGGCCAGCGAGGCGCCCGCGGCGAGGGCGGCGCCGGTGTGCTCGTAGATCATGGCGAAGACCGCGACCGCGGTGAACCAGCCGCCGCAGACGCTGACGAGGTTGCCCCACCACAGCAGCCGGAAGTCCCGGTTGCCGGCGAGCAGGGCGAGAAGCCCTTCGGCCACAGGGGGAGGCGCGTTCCTGATGTCGTCCACGGCGCCTCACGGTAGCCGGAAAAGAAAGTGAAAACCATCCCCAAATAATCGTTGACAATGATTATCGTTACTTCGTAGGTTTTGGGCTGATCGCCCGATATCCGAGCCGATCGCCTCGTATCCGGCCGAGCCGAGACAGAGGAGGTGAATCGAAATGAAGGTGAAGAAGCTGAAGGTTTCGCAGGTCCGCGCGAGCGTGCACTCGCACAACCACGCGACCGTCACCCGCACCAACGTCGCCTGGCGCTAGAGGCCCGGTGACCCGCCGATGACCTGAGGGTCGTCGCCCGCGTGGGGGCGCGCTCCAATCGCGCCCCCACGCGGGACTCGCACAGTAGTCCAGAGTCCAGGAAGGACGGGAGAACACGATGGACGCCCTTGCCGGCGGGACCTCGTTCGTGCCGACGGTGGACGGCTGGCTCATCCACACCCCGCAGGAGGATTTCCTCACCGTCGAGGTGGACGGCGAGCACGCCACCACGGTGCCGGACCTGCTCGCCGAGGACGGCGAGGACAACACCGATCTGCTGGAGGTGCTCAAGCAGGAGGGCGTGCTGAGCGCCCCCGCCACCCCCGCCACGCCGGGCGATGTCGTCGTGTGCGGCGAAGGCCCCCTGCTGGAGGTTCTGCCACCTCTCCTCGCCGCCTCCGGCCTGGCCGTTCGCGTCCTGCCCGGCGAGGACTCCCCCCGCGCGCGGGAGCTGGAGGGGCTGCGCGACGTCGCCGCCCTGGTGGTGGTCACCTCATGGCTGCGCGACGAACGGTTCGCCCTGATCGACGAGCACTGCCGCTCGCGGCGCCTGCCCTGGCACCTGGGACACGCCGAGGGCCGCCGCTGGTACGCCGGTCCCTTCCACACCGGCCCCGACACCGCCTCCTACCGGGACCTGCGGGTGCGCCGCCTGGCCGCCTCGCCCTGGCCCCGGGAGCTGGCCGCGCACTGGGCCTGGCTGGACGCCGGCGGCCTGCCCCAGCCCGACCCTGCGGCCCCGATCGGCGCCCACCTGATCGCCGCGCTGATCACCGCCGACCTGCGCGCCTTCCTGCACGGTGACGCTCCCCCCGGCGCCGGGGTGCAGGTGGGCGCCGATCCGGCCACCGGGCGGATCCGCCGCCACCCCGTCCTGCCGGTCCCCGGTGACCTGCTGATGGTGGAAACCCCGTGATCTCCGTCGACGTGCCGATCCCGGCCGGCGGCACCGGCCACCTGCCCGCCGACGTGTTCCTGCCCGGACGGCTCCCGGCCCCGGTGGTCGTGGTGCGTACCCCCTACGGCACGCCGGCGCTGTGGCCCGAGGCCGAGGTCCTGACCGGCGCGGGCGCCGCCGTCGTCCTGCAGGACCTGCGCGGCCGCTACCGTTCGGCCGGGACGTTCGACGCCGGCGCCGACGAGAGCGCCGACGGCCACGCCGCCCTCGACTGGATCGCCCGCCAGAGCTGGTCGGACGGGACGAGCCTGCTGTACGGCACCGCCTACGAGGCCTACGCAGCCTGGTGCGCGGCCGATCACCCCTCGGTGCGCGGCGTCGTCAGCAGGCAGCCCTGGCCGCCCCGCGTGATCGCCGTGGACGAGGAGCTGTGGTGGCGCACGGAGCTGGGCACGGGCCGCCACCCGCGACCGGGCCTGTACGACCTCGCCGCCGCCCGCGACCCCGGCCTGCGCGGCCTGCTGGCAGACCCGGCGAGCTGGCCGGTCGCGATCGGCCCCTGGCCACCCACCCCCGGCAGTTGGAAGGCCCAGGCACGCCGCGCCCTGACCCGCGTGCGCGCCGCCCGGATCCCCACCCTGCACCTGGGCAGCTGGTACTGCGGATCGGCCGGCACGTCGCTGCGCCAGGCCGCGCTCGCCCGCGAGGCCACGGTCGTGATGGGCGGATGGGCCTCGCCGCTGACCCACCGGCTGCAACGGGAGTGCGCCATCGAGGTGCCCGACGAGCCCGACCCCGGCGACCTGGCCGTCTCCTGGCTGGCCACCGCCGCCGCGAAGGGCGACCCGCGTGAGGTCACCGGCGACCTGCTCCTCACCCTGGGGACGGGGCGGTGGAAGGAGACCGGCCCGCTGCCACCGGCCGTACCCGCGCTGGAGCCCGTCGCGGTGTCACCGCGCGCGCGGCGGCACACGCTGCGTCACGATCCCGATGACCCCTACCCGTCGCTGGCGCACTCGGCCGATCTGTCCGTACTCGCCGCCCGCGACGACGTGGTGCGCCTGACGGTCCGCCCCCCGGCGCGCTGGCACGGCGCCGCGCGGCTGCGCTGCGAGGTCACCGCCGACGCGCCGGCCGAGCTCGTCGCCACGCTGGTCCACGAGCGGCCCGGCGGGGTGCGGGTGCGCCTGTGCGACGGGACGGCGCCACTGGCCGCGGGGACCCGGGAGGTGGAGGTGCGCCTGACCCCCGTCGCCGCCGAGCTGCCCGAGGGACACCTGCTGCACCTGGAACTCACCGCGGGCCGCCACCCCCGCCACCGCGCCCCGGACCGGGCGCTCGTCCTCACCTTCGACCTCGACCCCGACACCGCGCTGCTGCTGCCCCGGCCGCGCGAGGAGACGCCGTGAAAGACGCCGTGAAAGGAGACAGCGTGAAAGCGCTGGTGAACGACCGGACCGGCCTGATCACCCGCGTGGACCGGGCCGAGCCGCAGCCGTGGTGGCCGCGAGGGCTGGAGGTCTATTCCACCTCGGTGGCGGCGATCTCCCGCCACCTGCCCTGGCCCGCCGACCGCGTCTCCACCGGCACCGCCTTCAACGACCCCGGACGCGCCCGGATCGGCGCCATCGGCGAGGCGATCGAACGCTACTGCGGCAACTTCGTCCCCGCCGACCTGCGCCGCGCCTCCTACGCCGACCTCGCCCGCGCCGGTGAGCGCGCCGTCGACCCCGGCTCCCTCGCCCTGTACTCGGCGGCGCAGTACGCCGAACCGGGCTGCCCGTTCACCAGGTTCACCGCGGACCTGCCGGTGCTGTGGAGCCGCGGCGTCACCCTGGACGGCGGCGACGACGAGGAGGGGATCTGGGTGCCGTCCTCGCTGGCCTACGTCAACTACTTCCAGCCGCCGCGCGAGGCCGAACCACTCACCAACTTCGCCATGCTCGCAGGCATCGCCGCCGGCCCGGACCTGCGCGCCTCACGCGCCGCGGCACTGGAGGAGGTCATCGAGCGCGACGCGACCGTGATCTGGTGGGCCAACCGCCTGCCGGCCGCGCCGGTGGACCTGGACGACCCGCGGCTGGCGCACCTGCTGCGCCCGGCCCCGGACCTGGGGCCGGGCTGGGGTTACGCGGCCGGAACCGGTACGCAGCTGAGCTACCGGGTCGTCGCCATCCCCACCGTCTTCGACGTGGCCGTGATCGGCGTGCTGCTGCGCGACCACACCCTGGGGCTGTCGGTGTTCGGCGTCGCGGCCCGCCCCGACCCCGTCGCGGCCGTGTCCAAGGCCCTGGCCGAAGCGGTCACCCTGCGCGTCTACGCGCTCGGCCTGCTCGAACCCGACGGCGTGATCTGGCGGGCGGTGGCCGACGGCGACCTCGGCGCCGGCATCCTCCAGCCCCACCGCGCCGACCGCGCCTACCGCTCCTCCTACCGCGCCGACTTCCGCGACGTGGTCGACCTGGCCTGCCACAGCCAGATCTGGCTGGATCCGGCGATGACCGGGCACCTGGCGCCGATCACCGCGGAGAACGCGCCGGTGTCGCTGGAGCGGCTGCCCACGATCACCGGCGACGCCTACCCCGCCTACCTCGGGCGGCTGGCCGCCGCGGGCCTGACGGCTCACGCGGTGGACCTGACCACCGCCGACGTCGCCGCCACCGGCCTGCGGGTCAGCCGGGTCGTCGTCCCGGGCGCCTACTCCAACCCCCCGGCGGCCTTCCCCTTCCTGGGCGGCGGCCGCCTCTACGACGACCCGGTCCGGCTCGGCCTGCGCGCCACCGCTCTGGCTGAGGCCGACATCAACCTCGTTCCCCTGCCGCACACGTGAGGGCCGCCATGACATCGCCCCCCGCCCTCGCCCGCGACGAGCGCAGCGGCCTGGTCACCCGGCTGCTGCCAGGCCGCAGCCACGGCGTCCTGCACACCGCCACCGCCGTGCTCGCCGACACCGGCGCCTTCGCCCACCCGCTGGGAAATCCCACGGTCGGCGGCGCCTCCTTCGGTGACCCGGCCCGTGCCCGCGCCCGCGCGCTGGGCGAGGCCGCCGAACGCTACGCCGGGCACCTCATCCCCCGCTCCCGGCTGCGCCGCGACAGCTGGGAGCGGCTGA
Organism: Streptosporangium sp. NPDC002721; assembly: GCF_042888905.1. NCBI lineage: Bacteria > Bacillati > Actinomycetota > Actinomycetes > Streptosporangiales > Streptosporangiaceae > Streptosporangium > Streptosporangium sp. NPDC002721. The sequence goes on along the minus strand of NZ_JBIAQI010000047.1, from coordinate 37,294 downwards.
CGGCCGACGGGCACGACGCCGTGGACCCCGCCGCGCTCGCCCTGTACACCCCCGCCCAGCACGAGCGTCCCGGTTTCCCGTTCGCCGGCCTGCGCCGCGCCGACGCCGTCGACTGGGTCGCCGGCCGCGCGGGCGACGGCGGCGTCGTGTGGGTACCCGCCTGCCTGGTGTGGCTGGCCCCGGGCGAGCACGCCACCGCGCGCGGCCGTCCGGTCCACCTGCCCGTCGCCGCGGGCATCGCCGCGGGCCCCACCGCACGGGCGGCCGGCGCCGCGGCGCTGGCCGAGGTCGTGGAACGGCACGCGCTGGCAACTGCCTGGCACGGCGCGCACGCCTTCCCCGCGCTGGACGCCCCGCCCCTGCCCCGCCCCGTGGGGGCCCGGCTGCGCTGGTACGCCGTACCGAACCTGCTGCGGGCGCCGGTCGTGGCGTGCCTGGCCGAGAGCGACGGGCTGCTGGGGGTCGGCTGCTCGCTGGCGGGGAGCGCGGAGGCCTCCGGCCGCAAGGCCGCGGCCGAGGCGCTGCGGTCGCTCGACGCCCTGCGGGAGGTCATCTCCGGCATCCCCGAGTGGGAAAGACCCCTGGGCGCCCTCATGCCCCACCGCGAGGACCGCCGCTACGCCGACTCCTACGCCGCCGACCTGAGCGACGCGACCGACCTGCTGTGCACGCTGCAGCTGCTGGCCGACCCGCGGGTCGCCGGCGCCGTCCGCGACCGGTTCCTCACGCCGGGCCCGCCGCCCGTACCCGAGCCGCCCGGTGCGCGGGACTGGAACGCCGGCCGGGCGCTCGCCGCGCACGGGTTGCGGCCGATCACCGTCGACCTGACCACCCGCGACCTGGCCGCGTCGGGACTCGCGGTCGCCCGGGTGGTGGTCCCCGGGCTGCGCTCCACCGCCCCGGCCGCCTTCCCCTTCCTCGGCGACGGCGCCGACCCGCTGCCCGGCACCCGCGAGCCGCTGCCGGTGCCCCACGCCTGAACCGGCCCACCCGGCCACGACCTGAGCGCACGGCCCGACCGGCCGCCGTGCGCCCCCACACCACCTCCCGCGACAGCGCGGGAACCATGAAGGAGAACCACGTCCGATGACCACACGGATGCCGATCGCCGCCGGAGCACTCGCCGCGGTCCTGCTCGCGGGCTGCGGCGCGCAGTCCGGCACGAACACGATGTCCGCGTCCCCCGGCGCGCCCCCGGCCACCGCGCCCGCGACGGCCTCCGGCGCGGGACCGCTCCAGGTGACCAACTGCGGGAGCGTCTACACCTACACCGGAACGCCGGAGAGGATCGTCACCTCCAGCACGGTCGCCACCGAGGTCGTCCTCGCCCTGGGCCTCAGGGAGCGGCTGGCCGGCACCGTCGCGGCCAAGGACATCCTCAAGGCCTACGCCGCCGACCTGGACGGCGTCAAGGTCATCGCGGAGTCGGCCTTCCCGCCACCGTCGCGGGAGGTCGTCTACTCGGCCGACCCCGATCTGGTGGTGAGCGGCTACCCCGACGACTACGGCCCCAAGGCCATGGGCGACCGAGCACAGCTGCAAAAGGACGGGGTCAACACCCACCTGCTGTCGGCGAGCTGCCCCGGCCACACCGCGAGCGTCGAGGACACCTACACCGACCTGCGTGACCTCGGCAAGATCTTCAACGTCGAGGCCAGGGCCGAAGAGCTCGTCACCGCGCTGAAGAGCGAGATCGACGCCGTCACCCCGCGCACTCCGGCGCTGCGTGTGTTCGACTACGCCGGTGGCAAGGAAAAACCGATGATGACCGGCTCGACCGCCCTGTACAACGACCTTTTCAAACGAGCCGGCGGCGAGAACATCTTTCCCGAGGTGACCGAGTTCGGGCAGGTCAGCTGGGAGGAGATCGTCAAACGCGACCCCGAGGTCATCGTCGTGGAGGACCAGGCATTCGAACCCGCCGACGCGTCGATCGCGTGGATGCGCTCGTACGCGCCGATCAGGAACGTGAGCGCGGTCAGGAACGACCGCTTCGTCGTCGTCCCGGTGAACGACCTGCAGCCGGGCCTGCGCAGCGGCCGGGCGCTCAGGGCGCTGGCCGAGGGCTTCGCCGGGTGACGGCCGCGTGGAACCTCACCAGGTGACGGCCACACGCGCGGCGGGAACCCGGCGCCGGCTCACCCTGTCGGCCGCGGTCGTCCTGCTCGCCCTGGCCCTGGCCCTCTCCCTCGTCGCGGCCGTCGGGCTGGGCCCGGTGTCCATCCCGTTCGGCGAGGTCTGGGCCGTCATCGCGGGCGCGGTGTGGCCGGACGCGGCGGCCGGGGCGCCGGGCGGGCCGCAGGCCACCATCGTGCTCGACATCCGCCTGCCCCGCGTGCTGCTGGGCGCCGTCGTCGGCGCCGGGCTCGCGGTCACCGGCGCGGTGCTGCAGGCGGTGCTGCGCAACCCCCTGGCCGACCCATACCTGATCGGCGCGAGCTCCGGAGCCTCCCTGGGAGCCGTGCTCGCCCTGCTGTCGGGCGCCTCCTGGTTCGGTGTGCTGTCCCTGCCGCTGTCGGCCTTCGCCGGCGCGATGGCGACCTTCTCGACGGTGGTGCTGCTGGCACGCCGGGGCGGCCAGCTCGCCACCACCCGCCTGATCCTGTCCGGGGTCGCCGTGGCCGCCCTCGCCGAGGCCGTGACCTCCTTCATCGTGCTCACCTCACCGCAGGCGCAGCTGCGCTCGGCGCTGTTCTGGACACTCGGCGGGCTGTCGGGGACCCAGTGGCGCGACCTGTGGGTGCCCGCCGCCGTCGTGGCGTGCGCCGCGACGTGGTTCTGGGTACGCGCGGGCCTGCTCAACGCCCTCGTCCTGGGCGAGGAGGGAGCCACCAGCCTGGGCGTCGAGGTGAACCGGGTGCGATGGCGCCTGATCGCGGCCGGCGCGGTCACCGTGGGCGCGGTCGTCTCGGTCAGCGGCGGCATCGGCTTCGTCGCGCTCATGGTGCCCCACGCGGTGCGGATGCTCGTCGGCGGCGACAACCGCCGGGTGCTGCCGCTGAGCACCTTCGGCGGAGCGCTCCTGCTGGTGTGGGTGGACGTCGGCGCGCGCCTGCTCAACCAGCCCGACGAGATTCCCATCGGCGTCATCACCGCGGTGCTCGGCGCCCCCTTCTTCCTGGTCCTGCTGGCACGCGCCGATCGGAGATCCCTGTCATGACGTCCCGCCCACCGCCGGAGCCCGAGCTCCGCGCCCCGGCCGCCCTGCGGGTGGAGGACGTGCACTGGGCGCCGGGCGGCGCGCCCGTTCTGCGCGGCATCGCTCTCACCGTGGAACCCGGGGAGGTCGTCGGCCTGATCGGTCCCAACGGCAGCGGCAAGTCCAGCCTGCTGCGATGCGTCTACCGGCGCTGCCGGCCCGATCGCGGGGTGGTCCGTCTCGACGGGGCCGACGTCTGGGCGACTCCCGCCATGCGGGTCGCCCGGCGGGTCGCCGCCGTGACCCAGGACTCCCCCGCCGACCTGGAGAACCGGGTGGAGCAGATCGTCGCGCTCGGCCGCGTCCCCTACCTGGGTGCCCTGGGCCGCCTGTCCGGCCGGGAGAGGGAGCTGATCGCCTCGGCCATGGCCCGCTGCGAGGTCTCCCATCTGGCGCGGCGCGTGTACGCGAGCCTGTCCGGCGGCGAGCGCCAGCGGGTGCAGCTGGCCCGCGCCCTGGTCCAGGAACCCGGCCTGCTCGTCCTGGACGAGCCCACCAACCATCTCGACCTGCGCCACCAGGTGGAACTGCTGGGACTGGTCGGCGAGCTGGGGGTGACGGTGGTGGCGGCCCTGCACGACCTGCAGCTGGCCGCGGCGGCGTGCGACCGCCTGGCGGTGCTCCACGACGGCCGGCTGGTGGCGGTGGGCACCCCGCGGGAGATCGTGACCGAACGGCTGCTGGCGGAGGTCTACCGGGTCGCCGCCGAGGTGAGCCGGGGCGCCGACGGCCTCCCCCGCCTCAGCCTCCCGCTGCCCGCCAGGACCGCCCGGCCGGTCGCCGCCACGGACGGTGGATGACCTTCTCCGCGGAACGGCCCGGGTGGACGACGATCAGGTGCTCCTCGGCGGGCGCGCCGGGGTCGCCCCCGTCCCGGCGGTGCCCGGGCGCCCGCGCTCCCACCAGAGCGCGGCCCCGGTGACCACCGCGCCCACGCCCTCCCAGACGCCCACGCCGACGAACGGGGCGGGGGCGGCGCCGGTCACCACCAGGAGGGTGAAGACCGCGCACGTCAGCAGGCGGAACGGCACCGTCCACAGGAAGAAGGGCCGGTAGTCGGCGGCGGCGGCCAGGAGGTAGTAGACGCCCATGTTCACCGCGGCCATCGAGGAGGCGGCGAGATACACCTTCGTGTAGTCGCCGGGGCCCCGCGTCGGCGGCGTCTCGAAGCCGAGGAGGGCGAGCATGGTGTCCGGCGACACCAGGCCGACGACGCCGAGCAGCACGGCGAGCAGGCCGAAGACGGCCATCGTCCAGCCGGACAGGGAACGTGGGAGTCGCATGGGGGGATCCTCCGGATACCGGGTCGGCGATCGTTGGGGGGTGACCTTCCAGCGATCCTAGGATCACCACCCGCGCGGGCCGGTGTCATGGGGGCGTACCGGGGCCGCCGGCGCGGATCGCCCCCCGGCCGGGGACGTCCCGCTCCGAAGAGGACGGGCCGCTCCGTAGGGAACGTTCCGCTCTGGAGGGGACGACCTGCTTCAGAGGGGGGCAACCCGCTCCGCAGGGGGCGGCCCACCGAGGAACCGGCGCTTTCCGACGGCACGGGGAAGGTGTTGGATGAGGGCATGCGCGAAGTGGGCGGGGATCGGGGGCCGATGCCGAGCCGGCGCGAGGGCGGGGGGAACCGATTCCGCCCGGCGCTTCGCGCCTTCAACCAGCTCGCCCTCGGCTCCTACAACGAGAAACTGGTCATCGAGAGCATCCGGCAGGCCGTGTCGACGAGCAGGGTGGAGATCGCCGAACGCACCGGCCTCACGCCGCAGGCGGTGTCGCGGATCACCCGCAACCTGCTCACCTCGGGCCTGCTGACCGAGGACGCCCGCCAGCCGGCGGGCGCGGGAAAGCCCCGGGTGCCGCTGCGGCTGCGCCCCGACGCCGGTTCGGCCATCGGCGTCCACCTCGACCCGAAGATGATCACCGTGGTCGCCGTCGACCTGTGCGGCGACCTGCTCGACCAGCGGCACCTGCCCCTGCCCGAACGGCCCGACCCGCAGTGGTGCCTGGCGCAGATGACCCGCCTGACGCTGGAGTCGGCCCGGGCCGCCGGTCCCGCCTCCGAGGCCCTGCTGGGGGTGGGGGTCGCCGTGCCGGGCCCGCTCGACACCCACGCCGGGCTGCTGCTCGACCCGCCGCTGTTCCAGGGCTGGAAGCACGTGGCGCTCAAGGCCGAGCTCGCCGCTCGCCTGGACGTCACCGTCATCGTCGAGAAGGACTCCACGGCCGCGGCGATCGGCGAGCGCTGGCTGGGCGCGGCCGACCGCGCCGGCGACTTCGTCTACCTCTACCTGGGCGCGGGTGTCGGCAGCGGCGCCTTCCTCAACGGTGACGTCTACCGGGGACGTACGGGCAACGCGGGCGAGGTCGGCCAGCTGTGCGCGATCGCGACCGGCAGGCTCACCCCGCAGGGCGGCCCCGACCTCGTCCCGGAGTGCGCCCCGACGTCCGCGGTGGTGGAGCGGGCCGGTGCCGCGGGCCTGGTGGTCCCGCCGGGTGACGCCGCCTACGAGTGGGTCTGCGCGGCCGCGGCGCGCGGCGACCGGCGGGCGGTCACGGTGATCGAGGAGGTGGCCCGCGTGATCGGCCTGGGCGCCGCCGGGCTCATCGACCTGCTGGACGTCGAGCTGCTCATCATCGGCGGGCCCGCCGTCCTGCCCTCCGTGGCCGACATCTACCACGGGCAGATCGCCGCCGCCGTGAACGGGTTCCCGATGGCCAGGCACCTGCGCGAGGTGGAGGTCGCCCACTCGCGCCTCAACCGGGCCGCGGCGGCGGTGGGGGCCGCCTCCAGCGTGTTCCACGAGGTGTTCGCGCCCAGCCTGGGCTCACGGACGCGGACGGCGCACCCGGACGCCGTGTGACCGCACCCGCGACGACGCGGGCACTTTACAGGGACGGTGACGGGGTTTCCGCTGCGGATTGACATAGTCAATCCAATGGATTTACATATTCGTAACCTCCGTCACCCCCCATCGAAGGCGAATTGGTGAATAACCGCCACAAACCCCTCCTGAGAGCGACGCTGGCCGTCTCCCTCCTCGCGGCCGCCCTGAGCTGGTCGGCCACGACCCCCGCCCTCGGCGCGCAGGCCGCCGCCGCACCCCCCACCGTGAAGAACAAGGTCTACGCGGGCTACCAGGGGTGGTTCAACGCCGCCGGCGACGGCTCGCCGCTCAACAACTGGCGGCACTGGTCCCGCGGGACCCAGCCCTCGCCGGGCAACCAGACCTTCGAGCTCTACCCGGACATGAGCAGGTACCCCGCCTCGGCCAGGTACCAGACCGGGTACGCCGCGCTCGGCAACGGCCAGCCCGCGACGCTCTTCTCCTCCTACCCGACGGCCGTCATCGACCAGCACTTCCAGTGGATGGGCCAGCACGGCATCGACGGCGCCGCGATCCAGCGCTTCGGCAGCGACGTCGCCGATCCCGCCTCGGCCAACGCCCAGGTCCGCAACACGATCACCTCCAGGGCGAGGGACGCGGCCGAGAAGCACGGCCGCGGCTTCTACGTCGAGTACGACGTCAGCGGCCTCACCGACGCCAACGTGGAGCAGGTCCTCACCCGGGACTGGACCGACGTGATCACCGGTCAGCTCCGCCTCACCGACTCCCCGGCGTACGCCAGGGAGAACGGCAAGCCCGTGGTCGAGATCTGGGGCTTCGGCTTCGAGGACCGGCCCGGCACGGCCGCCCAGGCCGAGCGCATCGTGCGCTGGTTCAAGGACCGCGGCCTGTACGTCATCGGCGGCGTGCCGCGCGAGTGGCGCACCGGCGCCGGCAAGCCCGGGTTCGCCCCGGTGTACCGGGCGTTCGACATGATCTCGCCGTGGATGGTGGGATACGTCGGCGACACGAACGGCCTGCTCACCGGCGACCGCGACGCGCTGAACGCGACCGGCCAGGCCTACCAGCCGGTCATCTACCCGGGCTTCGCCTGGTCCAACTGGAACGGCGGCGCGCGCAACATGATCCCGCGCCGGTCCGGCGACTTCATGTGGGAGCAGGCCACCAGCGTGCGCCGGGCGGGGGTGCCGCAGGCGTTCATCGCGATGTTCGACGAGTACGACGAGGGCACCGCCCTCGCGCCGGGCGCCGAGGACTCCTCGCAGGTGCCGACCAACCAGTACTTCCTGACTACCAGCGCCGACGGCAAGTACGTGGCCTCGGACTTCTACCTGCGCCTGGCGGGCAAGGCGACCCGCATGATCACCGGTCTCGACCCGCTGGTGACCACGGTGCCCATCCCGCTCAGCACCGGGCCGGTCTTCTTCCGCACCAGCGTGGAGGCGGGGACCGACGCCCAGCCGACGTGGAACAACACGCCGGGCGGCGGCGGCACCACCAACGTCACCGGCCAGTCGCTCGCCGTCGCGGCCAACGAGGACAACCAGATCGGCTCCTCCGCCCTGCGCATCCGGGGCAGCGCCGCCTCCGCCGCGGCCTCGCACGCCTACTTCCAGGTGTTCGACGTGAACATCCCGGTGACCGCCGCGACCAAGCTGCAGTACTCCTTCCTGCCGAAGGACGCGGGCGGGCGCAACGTCGCGGTCGACTTCGTGATGACGGACGGCACCACGCTCCGCGACAGCTCCGCCGCCACGACCACCGGCGTCGACATGCACCCGGGCGCGGCCAAGGGCACGGTCGGCTCGTGGACACGGATCCAGAGCGACTTCGGCTCCGCGCTGAACGGCAAGACGATCGACAAGATCCTCGTCGGCTACGACCGCAGCGGCACGGCGGGTCCCTTCACCGCCTACATCGACGACATCACCGTCACCAACTCCTGACCCCCGCCCCCGGCCGGGGTACGGCGCCCGTCGCGGCGCCGTACCCCGGCCGAGTCATGTCACGGGCAGGGCACCGGACAACGGCGCGGGAACGTCGAAGGGGGTCGTACTCGACCGGAGATCGCGGTGCTCGCATGGCGGCACGGCAGGACTGGAGGAGGGGCGAGAGGAGGGCTACAATAATCCCTCGTTTAAAAATAAAAATAGTCCCTCTTAATTGTCTCACAAGGAGTCCTGAGTGTCAATTCCCGAGGAGATCGCCGAGGAGCGGGAGTACGTCACCGGGTTGTACGGCCAGCTGGACGAGCTCCGCGGGCGGGTCTCCGGCCGGTTGGACGCTGTCCTGGCCGACAGCTCGGGCGGCCCCCAGGCGCGGGCCGAGCGGGAGGCCGCCGCGGCGAGGTACGCCGGGCGGCTCGCCGGGCTGCGGGCCGCCGAGAACCGGCTGTGCTTCGGCCGCCTGGACCTGCACGACGGCGAGCGCCGCCACATCGGCCGGGTCGCGCTGCACGACGAGGAGCACGAGCCGCTGCTCGTCGACTGGCGCGCCCCCGCCGCCCGGCCCTTCTACCTGGCCACCGCCGCCGCCCCGGACGGCGTGCGGCGGCGCAGGCACATCAGGACGAGGCGGCGCACGGTCGTCGCGGTCAGCGACGAGATCCTCGACCTCGGCGCGGCGGACGCGGAGCGGGGCGGGGAGGCGGCCCTGCTCGCCGCGCTCCGCGCCGGCCGCACCGGGCGGATGGGCGACATCGTCGAGACCATCCAGGCCGAGCAGGACCGGGTCATCCGCTGCGACCACCGGGGCGTCCTCGTCGTGCAGGGCGGTCCGGGCACCGGCAAGACGGTCGTCGCCCTGCATCGGGCCGCCTACCTGCTGTACACGCACCGGGAGCTGCTGGACCGGCGCGGTGTGCTGATCGTCGGCCCGAACGCCACCTTCCTGCGCTACATCGGCCAGGTGCTGCCCTCGCTGGGCGAGACCGGCGTCCTGCCGGCCACCGTCGGGGAGCTCTACCCGGGGGTCGACGCCCGCCGCGAGGAGGCGCCCGAGGTGGCCGCGATCAAGGGCAGGGCGGAGATGGCGGGCGTGGTGGCCGCGGCCGTACGGGACCGGCAGTGGGTGCCCGGCGACGCGCTGGAGGTCGTCACCGACGACATGACGCTGCGGCTGGACCGCGCGGCCTGCCTGCGCGCCCGCGAGGCGGCCCGGCGTTCCATGCTGCCCGGCGACGAGGGCCGTACCCACAACCAGGCCGCGCCGATCGCCGCGCGGGAGGTCGTGCGCGCGCTGGTCCGCGAGGTCGCCGTCCGCCTCGGCGAGGACCTGCTCACCGAGGCCGACCTCGACCTCATCCGCGACGACCTGCGCCGGGACCCGGGGGTGCTGCGGGCGATCGACGCCGTGTGGCCCGTCCTCACCCCGCAGCGCCTGATCGAGGACCTGTTCGCCGCGCCGGAGCGGCTCGCCCGCGCCGCGCCCGGCCTCACCGCGGCCGAACGCGGCCTGCTGCGCCGCGACCCCGGCGGCGGCTGGAGCCCGGCCGACGTGCCGCTGCTCGACGAGGCGGCGGAGCTGCTCGGCGAGGACACCTCCGCCGAGCGGGCCGCGGCCCGGCTCCGGCACCGGCGCCGGGTCGCCTACGCCCAGGGGGTGCTGGACATCTCCCACGGCTCCCGCCCCACCGACCTGGAGGAGGGGGAGGTCGCCGAGATCCTCACCGCCGCCGACCTGGTGGACGCCGAGCGACTGGCCGAGCGGCACGAGGAGGCCGACACCAGGACCACCGCCGAGCGGGCGGCGGCCGACCGCACCTGGAGCTTCGGCCACGTGATCGTGGACGAGGCGCAGGAGCTGTCCCCGATGGCCTGGCGGCTGCTGATGCGGCGCTGCCCGGGGCGGTGGATGACGCTGGTGGGCGACGTGGCCCAGACCGGCGACCCGGCGGGCGCCTCGTCCTGGCAGGAGGTCCTCGGGCCGTACGCGGGAGACCGGTGGCGGCTCGCCGAGCTGACCGTGAACTACCGGGTGCCGGCCGAGATCGCGGCCCTGGCAGCCGAGGTCCTCGCCGCGCTCGGCACCGGCCTCACCCCGCCGCGCCCGGTGCGCGGCACCGGCGTCGAGCCGTGGCGGGTCCGCGCCGACTCGGCGGGCGCGGTCGTGGACCAGGTGGTTCGCGAGGCCGCCGCGCTCGGCGAGGGGCGGCTGGCGGTGATCGTGCCCACCGGGCGGCTCGCCGAGCTGGGCGCGGAGATCGCCGCCGCGCTGCCGGACGCCTCTATCGGCGAGGACCCCGAGCTGGAACGCCGGGTCGTGGTGCTGGACGTGCGCCGGTCCAAGGGCCTGGAGTTCGACACGGTGCTCGTCGTCGACCCGGCGCGGATCGCGGCCGAGTCGCCGCGCGGCCCCAACGACCTCTACGTCGCGCTCACCCGGCCCACCCGGCGGCTGGGCGTGCTCCACCCCGGCGAGCCGCCCGCCCTGTTCGCCCGCCTGTCCGCGCCGCCCGGAGCCGAGGACCGGGAACCGGCGGGGCGGGCTCACCGGCAAGGTCCCGCCGGCCCGCCCTGAGGCTCCCGGAGGGACGAACCGGCTACGCGCGCACGGCGTCCGGGGCAGGATGATCACATGACAGGGAAGAACGGCGGGCGATGGAACCACAACATCCATTACCACCCCCACATCCTGCGCGCCGTCCCCGGCGGCGCCCGGCACGCCCTCGACGTCGGCTGCGGCGAGGGCATGCTCGCCCGTGAGGACGGCCCCCGGGGCGAGCGCGTCGAAAAGGTTCCCCGCGCGGGTCGCCGGTCTCCGGCACGCGCCGGAACGATCTCGGGGCCGCCCGGGAACACCCGCCGGGCGCGGGCGGGCGTATCGTCTCACGGTGCGCGTACGAACGGCACTCGAGGCCATCTCCCTGCGCCCGTCCGCCTTCCTGCGGTCCTCGTGGCCGTGGATGTCGCTGGCGTACCTGTTGTCGAGCGTCCTGTCGTGCTGTCTCGCCGGGCTGGTCGCGGCGGCCCTCGCCCTGCTGGAGCCGGTGCCGGTCCGGGTGGCCGCCGGGCTGGCCGTCCTGGTGGCGGCGGTCCCGCTGGTGGCCGGGACCGAGCGCCGGCGGTTGCGGCTGGTGGACACCGTTCCGCTGGCGGGAGCCGCGGGCGGGCGATGGCGCGGCGCCGGCCTGGCCCTCACCTCGCTGCTGGCCCTGTGGTGGGTCGACGTGGTGATGGCCGGTCTCACCGTCGCCGGCCCGGTCCTGCTGATCCTGACGCCCCTCGTGCAGCCGCCGGCGCCCGAAGGCGACCTGACACCGCCCCAGGCGCTGGCCGTCTCCGCGGCGGGCGTGCTCCTGGTCCTTCCCGCGGTCTACGCGTTCACCGCCTGGGCGGGCGCGCGCGGGGCGATGGCCAGGGGCCTGCTCGTCCCCCGGGACGCGGAGCTGAACGAGGTCCTGCGGTCGCGGGCCAGGCTCGTGGACGCGTTCGAGGTGGAACGGCGCAGGATCGAGCGCGACCTGCACGACGGCGCCCAGCAGCGGCTCGTCGCGCTCTCCATGAGGCTGGGGCTGGCCAGGCTCGACCTGCCGCCGGACTCCCCGGCGGCGGAGCAGCTGGCGCAGGCCCACCAGGAGGCCAAGCGGGCGCTGGGCGAGCTGCGGGAACTGGTCCGCGGCGTGCACACGCGGGTGCTCACCGACCGCGGCCTGCCCGCCGCCGTCCGGGAGGTCGCCGGGCGTTCCCCGATCCCCGTGGACGTGGACGTCGTGCTGGATGACCGGCTGCCCGCCGCCGTGGAGGTGGCCGCCTTCTACGTCGTCTCCGAGGCGCTGGCGAACGTCGCCAAGCACGCTCAGGCGACCCGGGCCCTGGTACGCGGCCGGCTCACCGGCCGGACCCTGCTCCTGGAGGTCCGGGACGACGGCCGGGGCGGCGCGGACGCGACCGGGGGCACGGGGCTGACCGGACTGTCCGACCGGCTCGCGGTGGTCGGCGGCAGAATGTCGCTGTCGAGCCCGGTGGGCGGGCCGACGCTGATACGAGTGGAGATCCCGTGCGCGTGGTGATCGCGGAGGACGACGTCCTGCTGCGCGAGGGGCTCGCCGGCCTGCTCGAACGGTTCGGGCACACGGTCGTCGCCTCGGTGGGGGACGCCCGCGCTCGCCCTCGCGGCGCGGGAGTACCGGCCCGACGTCGTGGTGACCGACGTGCGGATGCCGCCCGGCTTCACCGATGAGGGGCTGCGCGCCGCGATCGCGCTGCGCGGGGAACACGCGGGCCTCGCCGTGCTCGTGCTCAGCCAGTACGTCGAGCAGACCTACGCCGCCGAGCTCCTCGAATCAGGTGGGGGCGTCGGCGTCGGCTACCTGCTGAAGGACCGGATCGGGGACGTGGCCGAGTTCGCCGACGCGCTCGTGCGGGTGGCGGAGGGCGGCACCGTCGTCGACCCCGAGGTGGTGCGCCAGCTCCTCGCCCGGCGTCGCGACCCGCTGGGGCGGCTCACCCCCAGGGAGCTGGAGGTGCTGGCCTTCATCGCCGAGGGGCGGGCCAACGCCTCGATCGCCCGCGAGCTGTTCGTCACCGAGGCCGCGGTGGCCAAGCACATCGCGGGCATCTTCGCCAAGCTCGACCTTCCGCCGGCCACCGACGGGCACCGCCGCGTGCTCGCCGTCCTCGCCTACCTGGGCGTCTGAGGGTAGTGCCCGCTCTACCCCGGAGCCTCGTCCCAGCGCCAGTGCGGTGGCCGGGCCGCGCCGGTTGAATCTCGGGCATGACGAGAACACACGGCACGCCGCCCGCCTTCCGCTTCCCCGGCCGCTGGCCGGAGGGGGCGGGACTGGTCCTGGGCCCGAGCCTGGTCCTGGCGGGCGTGCTGCTGCGCCTCGGGGCCGGCGACTTCTTTCCCGAACAGCTCGCGGCCTTCTCCGACAACCCCGCGCTGATGACCGCCTCCTACGGCGCCTTCGCCGCTGGGATCGTCCTGCTGGCGCCCGCGGTCATGGCCGTGGCCGGGCGGATCGGGCTCTCCCACCCCCGCTGGGCGCTGTGGGGCGGGGGGCTGGTCCTGGCCGGGCTGTTCGCCCGCGTCTTCCACGCCGGCGTGAGCCACCTGGCCTTCCAGCTGGTGGACGTGCGGGGCCTGGACCTCACGCGGGGGGCCGTCGGCGACCAGTACTCGGCGTTCCACGTCTTCCAGACGCTCAACGTCGCCGTCCTCGCCGGGTGGATCGTCCTGGCCGCCGGCGCCTGGCGGGCCGGCGTGTTCGGCACCGGGGTGGCCGGGACGGCGCGGTGCGTCGCGCTCGGGCTGATGTCGGCCATGCCACTGGGCGTGCTCAAGGGCACGGGCCCGATGTCGGTCCTCGCCGCGACGGGTCTGTGCGTCGCGCTGGTACCGCTCGGCGTCACGATTCTCAGGGACGGGGACGCGCCCAGGTGGTGGGCGTACCCGGTGGCGGTGGCCGTGGTGGCCGGGGCGGTGTTCCTCGGCGTCGCGGGCTAGCGCCTCGTACCCCCGGGTGGCCGGTGCGATCGAGAGAGTCATCTCGGTCATTTCCCACCCAAAACACGCAAGTAGTTAGCATTGGGCGGAAAGAGCGAGATCGGTCACAGGGGCCAAGGGTTGCTATTTTGGGTAGCCTAACCTAACTTTGGGGCGAAGTTTTTTCTTGTGAGATAGGAACACCGCATGCGCACGTTGCGTCGGGTTCTCGTCGTGGCGACGTTGAGCCTTGCGCTCAGTGGTTGCGGTGCGCAGAACTCCCCCGGCACGCAGAACTCCTCCGGCACCCAGCCCTCCTCGGGTGCCCAGCCCTCGTCGTCCGGCCCGTGGTCGTTCACCGACGGCTCCGGCGAGACGGTCAAGGCCGACAAGGTCCCCACCCGGATCATCGCCCACTCCGGCGAGGCGGCCGCGCTGATGTCGTTCGGCATCAAGCCGGTCGGCATCTACGCCGACGAGTCGGTCAAGACCGACCCCAACCTCAAGGACCTCGACCTCTCCGGGATCGAGCTCCTCGGCCAGGAATGGGGGAAGATCGACGTGGAGAAGGCCGCCGGGTTGCGGCCGGATCTGATCGTCGCCGACTGGTGGCCGGCGGAGAAGGCGCACAGCGGCATGGAGGAGGGCGTCGACGAGAAGAGCAAGAAGCTCGCCGAGCTCGCCCCCGTGGTGGGCGTCTCCCAGGGCAAGTCCATCGAGGACCTGGCCGAGGGCTACGAGAGCCTCGCCAAGAGCCTGGGCGCCAAGGTCGACGCCCCCGAGATCGCCGCGAACAAGAAGCGCTTCGAGGAGTCCGTCGAGAAGTTCAAGGCCGCGGTCGCCGAGAAGCCCGGCCTGACGGCCCTCGGCATGTCGCCCGCCGAGGACAGGCTCTACGCCGCCAACCCCGAGTACGCGCCCGAGCTGCTGGACTTCCAGCGCTGGGGCCTGAAGGTGATCAACCCGGCCGAGCCCGACCCGGGCTTCCCGTACTGGGAGAACCTCAGCTGGGAGAACGCCGACAAGTACCAGCCCGACCTGATCCTGTGGGACGGCCGGTCCTTCACGCTGACGGCCAACGCCGAGTGGGGCAAGAAGCAGCCCACCTGGTTCAAGATCAAGGCGGCCAAGGCGGGCGCGGTGGCGGCCTGGCCGGCGTACTGGCTGCACACGTTCGGCGACTTCGCCACCGAGGTGGACAAGCTGACCGAGGCGATCAAGGCCGCCGACGAGAACCTCGGCGACTGATCCCTCTCGATGTCCAGCACGATTTCACCACGACGAGCCCCGGTCCTCGGACTCGGGCTCGTCGCGCTCTGCGTCCTGCTCGCCGCGGTGGCGTTCCTCAGCGTGACCTTCGGCTCGCGTGACATCGGCCTGCCCGACGTCCTGCGGGCACTGGGCGGCCTCGGCGCCGACGAGTCGATCGCCGGCACGGTGACCCTGGAGCTGCGCGTGCCGCGCACGCTCCTGGGCGTCCTGGTGGGCGCGGCCCTGGGCCTGGCGGGCGCGATCCTGCAGGGCGTCACGCGCAACCCGCTGGCCGACGCCGGGATCATGGGGATCAACTCCGGCGCGGCCGTCCTCGTCGTCTTCGCGTTCACGGTCCTGGGGATCCGGGGCGTGAGCGCCTACATCTGGTTCGCCTTCGCGGGCGCGATCATCGCGACCCTGCTGGGGTACGCGATCGCTTCCCTGGGCCGCGAGGGCGCCACCCCCGTCAAGCTGGCCCTGGCCGGCGCGGCGGTCACCGCCGGCCTCGGCTCCGTCACCACCGGCATCGTCATGACCAACGTCGAGGCGCTGAACGAGCTGCGCTTCTGGCAGGTCGGGTCGCTCGCCGGCCGGTACGCGCCGATCCTGGAGGGCGTCGCGCCGTTCCTGCTCGCCGGACTGGTCGCGGCGCTGTTCCTGGGCAGGGCGCTCAACGGGCTCGCGCTCGGCGAGGACGTCGCGCGGGGGCTCGGCCAGCGGGTCGGCCTCACCAGGGCCGTCGCCTTCGGCGTCGTCGCGGTGCTCGCCGGCGCGGCCACCGCGGCCTGCGGGCCGATCGTCTTCATCGGGCTGGTGGTGCCGCACCTCGCGCGGACGCTCTGCGGCCCGGACCACCGGTGGATCCTGCCGTACTCGATGCTGCTGGCACCGGTCGTGCTGCTGCTGGCCGACGTGCTCGGCCGGGTCGTGGCCGCCCCCGGGGAACTGCAGGTCGGCGTGGTCCTCGGGGTGCTCGGCGCGCCGGTCTTCGTGGTGATCGTGCGCTACGGCCGTCTGTCGGAGGTGTGAGGACATGGCCGAGGACATGACAACGACCCATGACACCCTCACGACCGTCTCCGACGCCGTCCGCGCCACCCGGCGCGGCCGTACGGCCCGCAGCGTGCTGGTGACCTCCGCGCTGGCCGCGGCCGTCGCCACCCTGTTCGTGGTGACCATGATGGTGGGCAGCTTCCGCCTCTCCGCCGCCGAGGTCATCGGGTCGCTGCTGGGCACCGCCGACGACCCGAGCCTGGACTTCGTCGTCCTGGGCCTGCGGCTGCCCACCGCCGCGACCGCGCTCGCGGTCGGGCTCGCCCTCGGCGCGTCCGGGACCATCTTCCAGCACCTGCTCCGCAATCCCCTCGCCTCGCCCGACTTCGTGGGCATCTCCTCGGGCGCCAGCCTGGCCGCGGTCACCGGCATCGTGTTCTTGCAGGTCAGCGGGATCGCGATAGCCGGGCTCGCGCTGGCGGGGGCCGTCGTGTCCGCGCTGCTGATGTACCTGCTCGCCTGGCGCGACGGGGTGAGCGGCTACCGCTTCATCCTGCTCGGCATCGGCGCGGCGGCCTTCTTCGAGGGTCTCACCGGGTTCGCGCTGACCCGCGCCCAGCTGTTCGAGGCGCGCCAGGCGATGCACTGGCTGACCGGCTCGGTCGGGCAGGCCAGCGATGCCGAGCTGCGGCTCCTGCTCGGCGCGCTGGTCGTCCTGCTGCCCCTGGCCATGCTGCTGCAGCGGCAGCTTCGCGTGCTCGAACTCGGCGACGACGCCGCGCGGGGGCTGGGCGTGCCCACCGAGCTCGCCCGCGCCGGCCTGCTGGCCACCGCCGTGGTCCTGGTCGCGCTGGCCGTCGCGGCGGCCGGGCCCATCGTCTTCGTCGCGCTCGTCGCGGGACCGATCGCCAACCGGCTGCTGGGCCCCGCCACCGGCGGCGTGATCGCCGCGGCCCTGGTGGGCGCGACGGTCCTGCTCACCGCCGACCTGGTCGCCGTGCACCTGCTGCCGGTCGCGCTGCCCACCGGCGTGGTCACCGGCGCGGTCGGCGCGCCGTACCTGTTGTGGCTGCTCGCCACCACGAACCGACAAGGAGCAGGCGGATGAGCCGTCTTCGCGCCGAGGGCCTGTCCCTGGGCTACGACGATCGAGCCGTCATCACCGGCCTCGACGTCTCCGTACTCGACGGGAAGGTCACCGCGATCGTCGGCGCCAACGCCTGCGGCAAGTCGACGCTGCTGCGCGGCCTGGCCCGGCTCGTCAAGCCACGCGAGGGAACCGTCTATCTCGACGACAGGACGCTCGCCGAGCTGAGCACCCTCGACGTGGCCAAGGTGCTCGGCCTGCTGCCGCAGACCCCCGTGGCGCCCGACGGCATCACGGTCGCCGACCTGGTCTCCCGCGGCCGCTACCCGCACCAGGGCTGGTTTCGCCGGTGGACCGAGCGCGACCACGAGGCGGTGACCCGGGCGCTCGCCGCGACCGACACCGCCGACCTGATCGACCGGCCGCTGCGCGCCCTGTCCGGCGGGCAGCGGCAGCGAGTCTGGGTCGCCATGGCGCTCGCCCAGGACACCGACCTGCTGCTGCTCGACGAGCCCACCACGTTCCTGGACATCAACCACCAGGTGGAGTTGCTACGGCTGCTGCGCGGGCTCAACACCGAGTCCGGCAAGACCATCGTCGCCGTCCTGCACGACCTCAACCTCGCCAGCCGCTTCTGCGACCACATCATCGCGATGGCCGGCGGCGCGATCGTCGCCGAGGGCCCGCCGAGCGAGGTGATCACCGCCGAACTGGTCGAGAAGGTCTTCGGCCTGTCCTGCCTGATCGTCTCCGACCCGGTCGCCGGGACTCCCATCGTGGTCCCCGCCTAGGAGGTCCGCCGAAGACACCGGGGCCGCTCCCGGAGGCCCGCCGAAGGCGCCGGGGTCACTTCCGGAGGCCCGCCGGAGACGCCGGGGCCGCTCCCGAAGGTCCACCGAAGACGCTGGGACCGGTCCGCTCCCGGGTGGAACCGGGCGGCGCGGCCGGGCCCGGCCCGTTCCCTCTTTTCCCGCCGCCCGCACCACCGGAAGCCGGTGCGGGCTCCAGACCGAGCCCACCCCGCCGCCCGCGCCGCGGGAACCGGCGCGGGCGTTTCTGACTGCGGGATTGACCAAGGCGTAAGTCTTCTGTTTCCCCTATGTACGGCGGGCCCGGGGCGATGCACGATCAACATCCGGCACACACCCCCCAGGCAGAGGTAGGACCCTTGTCGAAACGCCATGCCCTCCGCATCGCCCTCGTCCTCGCCGCGGCCCTCGGCTGGGCCGTGATCCCCGCGGCCCCCGCCACCTCGGCGACCTCGGACACCGTCGCGCCACCCGCCTCCATGTCGGGGCTGGGCGACTCGATCACCCGCGGGTTCAACGCCTGCGGCTGGTTCGCCGACTGCACCAGCCGGTCGTGGTCGACGGGGTCGAGCACCTCGGTCGACAGCCACCGCAACCGGATCAGGGCGCAGAACCCCGATCTCACCGCCTACAACGACGCCCGCTCGGGCGCGAAGATCGCCGACCTCGCCGGGCAGGCGAGGACCGCGGCCTCCCGGAACGTCGACTACGTGACGATCCTCATGGGCGCCAACGACGCGTGCGCCTCCTCGGAGTCGTCGATGACGTCGGTGGCCGACTTCGAGAGCCGCTTCCGGGCGGCGATGCAGGAGCTGGCGGCCGGTATCCCGCAGGCGTCGGTGTTCGTCGCCAGCATCCCCGACCTCAAGCGCCTGTGGTTCGTCGGAAAGGACAGCTCCTCGGCGCGTACGGCCTGGGCCGCCTTCGACATCTGCCGCTCGATGCTGGCCTCCCCCCGCTCGACCGCCGCCGAGGACGAGGCGCGCCGTGACCGGGTCAGGCAGCGGGTCATCGACTTCAACGGCGTGCTCGCGCGGGTCTGCGCCGAGTACAGCACCTGCAGGTACGACGGCGGCGCCGTCTTCTCCTACTCCTTCACCCTCGGGCAGCTCAGCACCTGGGACTACTTCCATCCCAGCACCAGCGGGCAGCGGGCCCTCGCCGAGGTGACCTACCCGGTCAGCCAGCCCGGCTCGCCGCCGGTGCCCGCCCTCTGACCGGCCACCCTTCAGCCGGCCGCCCCGGCCCGCCGAAAAGGACACCGCCCCTGTCCCGGAGGCGGGCCGACGGTTCTCGGCACGGCCGGCGCGTCCCGGTGAGCGCCGGTCCGCACGCGCGGTCCCGGTGATCGCCCGCTCGCACCGCTACCCGTCGGAGGATCGCGGGGTGCCGGGGCGCCGGTCGTAGGTGAGGAAGGCCACCCCGCTCTCAAGGACGGTGTGGCCGGCGAGCTCCCAGGCGGTGGGCGCGAAGACCGCGCTCCGCCCGAGGAGGGGGATGCCGGTGCCGACGGTGAGCGGGTTGAGCTTGACGATCAGGCGGTCGATCTCGCCGTGGAGCGTGCCCGCCAGCTCGCCGCCGCCGACGAGCCACACGTCCTTGCCTTCCTTGCCTTTCTTGCCGTCCTTGCCGCCCTCGCGCTTCAGCTCACGCACCGCCGCCACCGGGTCGGTGGCGACGAGCTCGACACCGGGGTCCGGGCTCTTGGTCAGGGTCCGGGAGAAGACCAGGTGCCTGAGGTGGGGGTAGGCGTTGGTCACACCGGCCGCGAGGCCGATCTCATAGCTTTTACGGCCTTCGAGGACGGTGTCGAAGTGGACGCCCTCGGCGGTGACACCGAGCGCGGCCCGGGCCGGACCCGGCAGGGTCTCGGGGTACTCCTCGACGAGGTGGCTGACGTAGTCCTGGGACGGGGACCAGAAGCCCCCCGGGCCGGTGGGGTCGGAGCCGTCGGGGCCGGCGACGAAACCGTCGAGCGTGGAGGCGACGAAGTAAACGAGCTTGCGCAAGACAGATCCTTTGTCGATCGGTGGCGGTGAGCGGTGGCCGAGAACCACCGGGGGTCAGTCCGTGACGGCGGGGAACGGGGTGACGATGCGCTCCACCGCCCGCGTGACCAGCTCCTCACGCTCGGCGTCGGTGAAGACGTCCGGCAGCGTGAGCTGCTCGACGATCAGCCAGTTCATGGCCAGGTACATCAGCAGGACGGCGGTCGCGCCGCCGGGCAGGCCCGCGGCCTCGTGCCGGGCGACGTTCTCGTCGATGTCGGCGCGGACCCGCTCGGTGAGCAGCGTACGCAGCTCCGGCCTTCTGGTGGCCTCCAGCCGGAGCTCCAGCAGCGCCAGGTGCCCGGCCCGGAAGGCGGCGATCCTGCCGACGCTCCCGCGCAGCATCTCGCCGTACGACGCGGCGTCGCGCGCCCGGCCGAACATCTCGGCGAGCACGTCCTCGTCGGGCCTGAGCCGCTCGTAGACGCGGGCGCCGGCCTGGACGAGCAGGTCGTCGCGGTTGCGGAAGTAGTTGGACGCGGTGCCCACGGGCACCCCCGCCTCCTTGTCGACGGCGCGCTGGGTCAGGCCGCGCGCGCCCTCGCGGGCGAGGACCGCGATGGCGCCGTCGAGCAGCGCGGCCCGCCGTGCCGGATTCTGGCGCATCCCCTACTCCTTCCTCGTTCCGAAGCACTCCAAGTAGAGCACTACACCTGAAGTACGTCAAGTGAAGTGGTTTGAATGCCGGACCCTTCGACGAGAACGAGCACCGCTCCCCCAGCCCGCGGGAGCGCCACAACCGGCCGCGGGAACCGTCCCGATGTAAATGTGCACAACACGCATTGATGCGCGTCGTGTACGTTTGACGCCTGGACTGCCCCTTCACCGCGAACGGCCCGACGACCCCAAGGTCCGGCGGCCCGCCCGAGAACAGGATGTGCCGATGAACGACGACAACCTGGCCGAGGAGTCCCCGAGCGCGAGCCCCACCGCGATGCGCCGGATCCTGCCCCCCGACATGGTGGAGCGCGGCCGGTGCCCGTTCGACCCGCCGCCCGGCCTCCGGCAGCGGCGCGGCCAGGAGGCGGTCCAGCCGCTGCCGCTGCTCAACGGGGCACGGGCCTGGCTGGTGACCGGCTTCGAGGAGGCCCGCACCGTGCTGGCCGACCCGCGCTTCAGCGCCGACAAGATGCGCCACCGCGACGCCACCTCGCTGCAGCCGCACGAGGTGGCCGAGCTGGAGGGCAAGGCGCCCGAGCCGCCGAGCCTGGAGACCCGAGAGGACGGGTTCTTCGTCTTCATGGACCCGCCGGAGCACACCCGGCTGCGGCGGCTGCTGACCGGCCAGTTCACCGTCCGGCGGATGCGCGAGCTGGAGTCGCGGGTCACCGAGATCGCGGTCGAGCACATCGAGGCGATGAAGGCGGCGGGCACCGAGGCCGACCTCGTGCCGGCGTTCGCGCTGCCGCTGCCCTCGCTGGTCATCTGCGAGCTGCTCGGCGTCGACTACGCCGACCGGGGCGAGTTCCAGGAGCGCACGGCCGTCGCACTGGACTCCACCAGCAGCGCCGACGAGCGGGCCCGGGCCGGCGCCGAGCTGTACGCGTTCATGCAGCGGCTGGTGGCCGCCAAGCGCGCCGACCCCGCCGACGACCTGCTGTCCGGGCTGGTCCACGACGCGAACCCGCCGCTGACCGACGCCCAGCTCGTCGACGTCGCCCTCGTCCTGCTCGGGGCGGGCCACGAGACCACCGCCAACATGCTCGGCCTGGGCACCTTCGCGCTGCTGGAGCACCCCGACCAGCTCGCCGCGCTGCGCGCCGACCCCACCTTGATCGACAACACGGTCGAGGAACTGCTGCGCTTCCTGAGCATCATCCAGCTCGGCGTCAGCCGGGTCACTACCGAGCCCGTCACCCTCGGCGGCGTGGACATCCCCGCCGGCGCGACCGTCGTCATCGCCACGCCCGAGGTCAACCGGGACGCGCAGCACTGGCCCGACCCCGACCGCCTCGACCTGAAGCGTCCCCGCGCCCCGCACCTGGCCTTCGGCCACGGCGTCCACCAGTGCCTGGGCCAGCAGCTGGCCCGCGTCGAGATGAAGGTCGGCCTCGGCGAGCTGGTCACCCGCCTGCCCGGCCTGCGCCTGGCCGTACCCGCCGAGGAGGTCCCGGTCCGCAACGAGATGCTCATCTTCGGCGTGCACTCGCTGCCGGTGACCTGGTCCTGACCCGCCCCCGACCCGGCGGGCCGCCCCGGAGCGACCGGCCCGCCGGGGAGCCCATAATGGGACCGGTCACGGGGCGTGAGGAGGTCGGGATGGTCAGCCCAGCGCCGGTCGGCGAGGGTGCCCGCTCCGCGGCGCCGGCGGCCGGACGCCGCGAGCGCAAGAAGCAGGCCACCCGGGCCGCGCTGCGCGAGGCGGCCCTTCGCCTGTCCATCCGCCACGGCGTGGAGAACGTCACCGTCGAGCAGATCGCCGAAGAGGCCGACATCGCGCTGCGCACCTTCTTCAACTACTTCTCCAGCAAGGAGGAGGCCGTGCTCGCCTCGTCGGCGGCGGCGGCCGAGGCGCTCATCGCCGAGTTCCGGGCACGCCCGCGGGCGGAGTCGGTGCTGCGGGCGTTCCGCGAGGCGGTGCTCGTCATCATGGACCAGGGCGACGCCACCCGCGACCACATCGAGGCACTGCGGCTGATCCGCAAGGCCCCGTCGCTGGTGCCCCAGCAGCTCGCCGTGCTCGCCGCCCAGGAGAAGGCGCTCGCCGGGGCGATCGCCGAACGCGTCGGCCTGGTGACGACGAACCGGCCCCCGGACCCCGTCTACCCCGCGCTGTGCGCGGCCGCCGCGCTGGCGGCGCTCCGCGTCGTCCTGGACCAGTGGCTGGTGCCGGGCCTGGAGGAGACGCCGCCCACCGCCATGCTGAGCCGGCAGGTCGACGAGGTCATCGCCGAGCTCGCCACGGGCCTCGACCGCCCCAGCGTCGCGAGGGGCGGCCCGGCCCCGGAGGAGCCGTCCTAGCTAGTGGCTGCCCTCCGGAACGGTGTCCGCGGACATGCCCCCGTCCTCCGGGGTGCTCGTCAGGTAGGCGTGCTGGTGGCCGTTGCCGGCGTCGACGTTGATCTGGTCGAGCTGCGTCGCCGCGACGGACCATGTCGCGACGGCGGCGGACCGCTGGCGGGCCGCCAGGTCGAGGAAGGGCTTCCGCAGGTCCTCGGGAAGTCCCCGGCCGGCCGCGTACGCGTCGACCGCGATCGCCATGGCGTCCACCGCGCCGCGAAGCCCCGCGCGGGCCACGTTGGTCGCGGTCGTCCCGGAGGGAGTGTCCGCGTGCCTGTCGACGGCCTGCCGCAGGACGCGCTTCCACCCGTCGACCTCCGCCTGCTCCGCCGTCCGCGTGCCGGGCTTCCCGTCGCGGGGAAGCACCTCGGCGAGCCCGGCCAGCACCCCGTTCAGCTCACCGGCGGTCGTCCGCGCGGTGGACGTCAGCTCACCGATCTGCTGGACGTCCCGCTTCGTCTCCGCCGCCCGCATGTCGGCGATGGCGACCTGGGAGGCGTCGGGGAGAGCGAGGAAGTAGCCCAGCGGCCCGGCTATCGCGACGGCGACGAGAACGGTCAGGAGGTAACGCGTCCGGCCGGCCGAACGAGCGGCCGGCTTGGCCACGACACGCGGTGACCTGGCCGTTTTCGATGACATCCAGCAGCTCCCGTCGCCATGGTTACGGGGTTGACGCTATCGCTTCCGACGATCTACGTCCATGTGTCCCGTCACCCCCTTCGTGGGGGTTTTGTCCTTCCGCCTGTCGGTGATTTTGATACCGCCCGATGTCTTTACAATGTAGATTTTTGGCAGGGCTCACACCAGCACCTGGAAGAGCGACCGGATCCGCCCGGCGAGCTCCTCCGGCTCCGCCTCGGCGAGCGCCGTCGTGCCCAGGACGCTGCGCATGAGCCACACCCCCGCCTGGACGGCGAGCATCAGCTCCGCCCGGACCTCGACCCCATCCCTGTCCCCGCCTTCATCCCCGTCCCCGCCTCCGTTCCCGGACAGTTCCTCGTTGAGGTGGCGTCCGGCGTGCCTGCCGATCGCCTCGCGCATGATCTGCGCGGCCCTGGGGTTCGCCGCCGACCTGAGCACGAGCAGGAACGGCCCGAGCTCCTCCGCCTCCGGCGCCGTCCGCGCCACCAACGCGCGCGCGGTCTCACCGGCCAGCTCCGCGCCGGTGCCCGCGATCACCGTACGCGGCGCGAAGGCCACGTCGACCGCCTCCGCGAACAGCCGTTCCTTCGAGCCGAAGTAGCGGTTGATGAGCATCGCGGTCACGCCCGCGCCCTGGGCGATGTCGCGGACCCCCACCCCGTCGTAGCCGAACCGGGTGAAGGCGGCGACCGCCGCGTCCAGGATGGCCTGCCGGGTGGCGGCGGCGTCGCGGCGTCGCCCGCCCGGAGCGTGGTCTCCTGACCTCGGACGGCTCGTGGAGGTACCGGACCCTGTGTCGTCACTCATGTCTACAAGCGTATACTCAAAGCAAGTCTACGGATGTAGACATAGCGGGGCCGGCCTGTGCCGGCACCCCGACCACGATGTGAGGATGAAATGGATCTCCAGCTGACAGGTAGGCGCGCGCTGGTCACCGGCTCCAGCTCCGGCCTCGGCGAAGCCGTCGCCAGGGCCCTGGCCGCCGAGGGCGCCGACGTCGTCGTCCACGGCCGCGACCGCGACCGCACCGAGGCCGTCGTCTCCGCCGTCCGGGCGGCCGGCGGCAGCGCCCACGTCGCCATCGGCGACCTGACCACCGACACCGGAGCCGACGCCACGGCCGAGGCCGCGCTGGCCGCGGGCCCGATCGACATCCTCGTCAACAACGCCGGCGCCTACCCCCACCGGGGATGGAAGGACGCCACCGCCGAGGACTGGCTCCAGACCTACGAGCTCAACGTCGTCTCCGGCGTCCGCATGATCCGGCGCCTGGTCCCCCGCATGCACGAGCGCGGCTGGGGCCGCGTCATCCAGATCGGCGGCGGGCTCGGCCTGCAGCCGGGCGCCGACCTCCCCCACTACAACGCCACCCTCGCCGCCCGCCACAACCTCACGGTCTCGCTGGCCCGCGAGCTGAAGGACACCGGGGTGACCTCCAACGCCGTCGCCCCCGGCGCCATCCTGGTCGACAGCGTCCAGCACTTCCTCACCGACCTCGCCCCGGCCCGCGGCTGGGGCGAGACGTGGCAGGAGATCGAACGCAACGCGATCGCGGAACTGGTGCCCAACGACGTCGGCCGGCTGGGCCGTCCCGAGGAGATCGCCGCCGCGGTCCTCTACCTCAGCGGCCCGCTCGCCGACTACGTCACCGGCACCACCCTGCGAGTGGACGGCGGCACCGTCCGCGGCGTCCACTGACCGCCCTTCGTGGAAAGGCGGCTTCGTGGGAAAGCGGCTTCACGGAAAGGAGGCTTCGCGGAAAGGGGGCTTCGCGGAAAAGCGGCACGGAAGCGGCCGGACCGGCCGGTCGCCCGCGCGAGAAGCGCGTCCCCGCCGGCGGACGGCCATCCCCTGGACCCGCCCCCGCACCCCACCCCCGGGACGCGGCACCACGGGGATCACCCGATCGGGAAGCCGACGACCCCGTCGGCCCAGCGGTCCAGCAGGACCTGGTCGTGGCTGATCGCCAGCACCCCCGCCCCGGTGCGCTTCCGGTAGGTGTTCACCACGCCGACCAGGTGCGCCTGGGTGGAGGCGTCCAGCATGGTGGTCATCTCGTCGCAGATCAGGTAGCGGGGTTCCAGGGTGAGCGCCCTGGCCACGCAGGCCCGCTGCAACTGCCCGTCGGAGACCTCGTGCGGCCACCGGGTGAGCAGCTCACCGGTGAGCCCCGTCTCATCGGCCAGCTCGGCGACGCGGCTCGCGTCGGGCCGCCCGTTCGCGGCCAGCGGCTCGCCGATCACCTCGGCGAGCGTGAGACGCGGGTCCACCGCGAGCCTGGGCTGCTGGTAGATCAGGGCCACCCGGGTACGCAGGTCGCGCGCCGCGCGCTGCCGCCAGCGCGTCACGGGCGTGCCGTCCACGGCGAGGGTGCCCGACGCCGGGCGCAGCATCATCGCCATGACCCTGGCCAGCGTCGACTTCCCGCACCCGCTCGGCCCGGCCAGGCCGGTCACCTCGCCGGGCCTGACCGTCAGGGACGCCGCCTCCAGGGCGATGTGCGCCCCGTACCTGACGGTGACGCCGGTCGCCTCAAGCATGCCTGTCCTCCAAGGGGTGATGGCAGGCCACGCCGCCGTCCACCGGCGGGGATGTGGCGCACCGCTCGGTGTGGCGGCCGCAGCGTGGCCGGAACGCGCATCCCCGGGGCAACCGGGTCAGCTCGGGCGGCATCCCGGGGATGGGGACGAACTCCCGGTCCGGCTGGGCGGCCACCAGGCCCGCGGTGTACGGATGGCGGGGGCGCCCGAGCACCTCGGCCGCCGGCCCGGACTCGACCAGGCGGCCGGCGTACATGACCGCGAGGTCGTCGGCGACCTGCTCGGCGGCGCGCAGGTCGTGCGTGATCAGCAGTACGGCGCGCCCCTCGTCGCACAGCTCGCGCAGCGTCGCCATCGCCCGGTCCACCAGCGGACGGTCCAGCCCGCTGGTCGGCTCGTCGGCCAGCACCAGCCACGGGTCGCCCGCCAGCGCGATCGCGTTCGCCACCCGCTGGGCCATGCCACCCGACAGCTCGTGCGGGTAGCGGTCCAGCTCGTGCGGGCGCAGGCCGTAGCGTGCCGCCAGGTCGTCGGCGGTGGCGGGCGAGCCGAGCTCGCGGATGACCTCCTGGAGTTGCGCCCGCGCGGTGCGCACCGGTGTGAGGTGGGTGGCCGGGCTCTGCGGGATGAGCCCGATCGCGCGCCCGCGCACCCGCCCGGCCAGTACGGCCTGCGAGGCGCCGACCAGCTCCACCGGCTCCCCTCCCCCGTGTTCCAGCCAAGCCTGGCCGGAGACGGAGGCGTTGGCGGGCAGCAGTCCGAGCAGCGCGTGCGCGAGCACCGACTTGCCGCAGCCGGACTCCCCCACCAGGGCCAGGCACCTGCCCTGGCGTACCTCGAAACTCGCGTCGTTCACCGCCCGCACCGTCGCGCCGGGGACGCGGAAGCCGACGTTCAGGTCCCGGACCCGTAGCCGTCCCTGGTCGGTCACAGTTCCAGCTCCGATCTCCAGCGGGGGGTGTGGCGGTCGCGCCAGCGCTGGGCCAGCACCGACACCGCCAGCGTGGGTACGAGGATGAACAGGCCCGGCAGCAGGCTCGACCACCAGTCCCCGGTGAGCAGCGACCGCTGCCCGTCATTGATCATGTTGCCGAGCGAGGCCAGGTGCGGCGGGAGTCCCAGGCCGAGGAAGCTCAGCGCGGTCTCGTGCCAGATCGCGTGCGGCACCATCAGCACCGTCGCCAGCACCAGGTGGGGAAGGAGGTGCGGCAGCAGGTGGCGGCGGATGACGCGTGTTCTGCTCGCCCCTCCGGAGATCGCCGCCTCCACGAACGGGCGCGAGCGCAGCGAGAGCACCTCGGAGCGGACGATCCGCGCCGCCGTCGTCCAGTGCGTCACGCCCACCGAGACCACCACCGCGGCGGCGCTCGGCGCGAACAGCGCGACGATGAAGATGCCGAACAGCAGGTGCGGCAGGGCGTTGAACCCGTCCACCACCCGCATGAGGACGCGGTCGGCCGCTCCCCCCAGGCTGCCCGCCGCCAGGCCCATGAGCCCGCCGATCACCATGCTGACCAGCGCGGCCACCAGCCCGACGAGGAAGGAGACGCGCAGGCCGTAGATCGACCTGATCAGCACGTCCCGCCCGACCTCGTCGGTGCCGAGGAGGTGGGAGAAGGAGGGGGGCTGCCCGGCCGAGCGCAGGTCCACCAGGCTCTGGTCAAGCTGCACGAAGGGCGGCACCAGGAGCACTGCCAGTGCCAGCACCACCAGGGTGCCGGCCGCGAGTCTCACCGGCATTCAGCCCACCTCCCGCGTCAGCGGTCGTCGAAACGGCATCCGGCCCACCCTTGGCGTTCGCGATCGTCGAAACGGCATTCAGCCCACCCCCAGCGTTCGCACCCGCGGGTCGGCGACGGTGTAGGCGATGTCGGCCAGCAGGTTGCCGGCCAGCACCGCCGCCGTACCCAGCAGCGTGAGCGCCGCCAGCAGCGGGAAGTCCATGGCCAGCGCCGCCTGTACGGAGGCCGCGGCGACCCCCGGCCAGGAGAAGACCGTCTCGACCAGGATCGCGCCGGTGACCAGTTCCGGGATGCGGGCGCCGAGCAGGGTGAGGAAGGGCAGCAGCGCCGACCGCAGCGCGTGCCGTACGACCACGGTCCGCTCGCGCAGGCCGCGGGCCCGGGCGCCGATCACGAAGTCCTCCCGCAGCACCCCGATGACCGACTCGCGCACGTAGAGCACCAGCCACGACGACTGGGAGACGGCGAGCACCGTGACCGGCAGGATCATGTGCCGCGCCACGTCGAGGGGTTCGACCGTGGTCGACGCCGGGTCGGTCAGGCCGCCCGCGGGCAGCCAGCCCAGTTGGACCGCGAAGACCCAGACGGCGAGCAGTCCCAGCCAGAACACCGGGGCGGCCTCGTTGGCGAACGCGCCACCGGTGATCACCCGGTCCAGCCAGGAGTCACGCCGCCAGGCGGCGACGGTTCCCACCACCAGGCTGCCGGCGAGCATCAGCACCAGCGCCGACCCGGTGGCCAGCAGCGTCCAGCCGAGCCGCTCGCCGATGACCTCGGCGACCGGCCGGTGCAGGGAGCGCGACTCGCCCAGCTCGCCACTGGCCAGGTTGCCGAACCAGGTGGCGAACTGCTCGACGACCGGCCGGTCCAGGCCCCAGTTCTGCCTGATCGACTCGGCCACCTCCGGCGAGGTGACCAGCGCGCGCTCGCCGAGGTACTGCCTGACCGGATCGAACGGGGACGCCTGGGCCAGCGCGAACATGCCGATCGTGACGATCACCAGCAGTGGTACGGCGAAGGCCGCCCGCCAGGCGACCATCTTCAGTACCGCCCTCACGCGACCGGCTTCCAGGTGTGGATGCCGGCGAACAGGCCCCCGGTGGCGTGCTCGTGCGCGTCCACGCCCGGCACGATGCCCTCGTACCTGCCGCGGACCACGTACACGTGCTTGAGGAAGACCAGGTACGAGAAGACCTCGTCGTCCCTGACGATCTTCTGGAAGCCGGTGTAGGCCCGTTCGCGCTCCGCCTTGTCGCCCGCGGCCCTGCCCTGCTCCAGCAGCCTGTCGACCTCGGGGTTGTCGTAACGGCCCGGGTTGAGGAAGCCCTGGCCCTTGAAGTCGGAGTGGAACAGCTCGTAGTTGACGTAGTCGGGGTCGTACGGGCTGCCGAACCCCATGACCGCCGCGTCCTCGCCCAGCCGCGCCTCGATGGCGTCCCAGTCCAGGCCCGCCGGCTCGACCAGCAGCCCGATCCTCTTGGCGTCGGAGGCGGCGGCGAGGGCGAGTTCCTTGCGCAGCGAGTCGCCCGCCGGATACATCAGGGTGAACTGAGCCTTCTTCCCGTCCTTCTCCCTGATGCCGTCCTCACCCGGGATCCAGCCCGCCTCGTCGAGCAGCTTTCCGGCCGCCACGGGGTCGGCGGCGCCGCCGGTCACCTCGGGGTTGTGCCATCCGGTGTCGGGCGAGATCGGCCCGTAGGCGGGGGTGCCCGCGCCGGCGAGGATCGTGTCGGCCATCGCCTGCCGGTCCAGGGCCAGGCTGAACGCCCTGCGCACGGCCCGGTCGCCGGT
Source organism: Streptosporangium sp. NPDC002721 (assembly GCF_042888905.1). Lineage (NCBI taxonomy): Bacteria > Bacillati > Actinomycetota > Actinomycetes > Streptosporangiales > Streptosporangiaceae > Streptosporangium > Streptosporangium sp. NPDC002721. The sequence goes on along the minus strand of NZ_JBIAQI010000047.1, from coordinate 7,915 downwards.
CACCGGCTGAGTCATCGGGAACATGACCGCGCGGTAGTCGGCGCTCGGCACGTCGTACACGGTCAGGCCCGCCTGTCCCCGCAGGCCGGTGGCGGCCTTCGGCGGGAGCACGGTGGCGTCGAAGTCGCCCGCCCGGATCCGGGTCGCGCGCACGTTGTCGTCGGGCGCGAAGGCGAGCACCAGCCTGGGAATCGCCGGGGCGCCGCCCCAGTACTCCTTGTCGGCCTCCAGCACGATCTTGTCGCCGGGTGTCCAGGAGACGAACCGGTAGGGGCCGCTGCCGACCGGCCTGGTCTTCTCCAGCGTGCCCTTGGGCACGATGCCGAGTGTGGTGCGCTGCACCAGCGGCGCGTAGGGGTGCTTGAGCCTGAACACCACGGTCCGCGCGTCGGGAGCCGCCACGTCCTCGATCGCCGAGTAGTCGCTCCTGATCGTGGAGTTGTTGGCGGGATCGAGCAGCGCCTCGTAGGTGTACTCCACGTCCTGGCTGGTCAGCGGTTTGCCGTCGTGGAACTTCAGCCCTTCCCTCAGGGTGAAGGTGACGCTCTTCCCGTCCTCGGCTACGACGGGCTCGTCGGCGGCGAGCGCGGGCCTGAGCGTCAGGTCGGGGGCCCGGCTCATCAGCCCGTCGAAGATCAGCGAACCGCCGTCGGGGGAGAACCCGAGCACCGGGCTCAGGTTGTCGAACTCCGAGCTCAGGCCGATGACGAACGTGTCGTCCGGCGCGGTGGCCGGGCCCCGGGGCGCGGAGCAGGCCGTGACCGCGAGGGCGAGGGCGGCGCACAGCGTGGCGTACTTCTGGAGAAGCTGAGTCACATGGGAACTTCTATCACTTGCAAATACCTTGCAATAGTCCGGGTGGCCCTTCCCGCGCCGCCCTACCGGGATGGGGGCCCGCGTCACGCGGGACGGCGAACGTGGTGACGGCGAACGTGGTGACGGTGAACGTGGTGACGGTGAACGTGGTGACGGCGAACACGATGACGGCGAACACGGTGACGGGCCCGAGGGCCGGTCGGGTGATTTGTCGCATCCTGTGTAATGATGACGAGCGAAAAGGCGAGCGCGGAACGAGGAAGCCGGTGTGAATCCGGCGCGGTCCCGCCACTGTGATCGGCGAGCGAATCCCGAACAAGCCACTGCCCGGAGGACGGGTGGGAAGGCCGGGACGAGCCTCGACCCGAGAGCCAGGAGACTCACGCGGTCGCCTCCTCGATGGAACTGGGGCGGATCTCCCCGGAGAGGACGGCGTGCCGGTTATGCCCATGGGACCGATCGGCCCGGTGCTGTTGTCTCGCACGGCACCCGAACACGCCCGAACTCCCTCACCGCCCCTCACGACGCGTTCCGGTGTGACACCGGTTCCCGCCGACGACTCGTCGGCCCCTTTGTGAGAGGACCCATACATGACGACGGGCAGACGCTCGCTGTCCCTGCTGCTCGCGCTCGCCTCGGCCGCCCTGGTCTCCGGCTGCGGTACGGCCGCCGTCGGGACAGGCGCCGGCACCTCCGCCGCTCCGGCGGCCTCCGCCGTGGCGGGCTTCCCGGTCACGGTGGCCAACTGCGGCGTGAGCACCACCTACGAACGGCCACCCGGGCGCGCGGTGTCGCTGAACCAGCACGCGACCGAGGTCATGCTGGCGCTCGGGCTGGAGAAGTCCATGATCGGCACGGGCTACCTCGACGACCGGATCCTGCCGGAGTACCGGGCCGCCTATGACCGGATCGAGGTGCTGTCCAAGGAGTACCCGTCCTACGAGGCACTGCTGGCGGCCGAGCCCGACTTCGTCTACGCGGGTTTCTCCAGCGCCTTCGACGACAAGGAGGGACGCGGCCGGGCCGCCCTGACCGGGGCCGGGATCGACTCGCACCTGAACGTCGAGGAGTGCCCGTCCGGGCCGGTGACCATGGCCATGGTGGACGAGGAGGTCCGTACCGTCGCCAAGATCTTCGGCGTGCCGGACCGGGCCGAGGAGCAGGTGCGGAGGTTCCACGCGACCCTGGACGCCGTCGGGGAGAAGCTCGCGGGAGCGACCCCGGTCAAGCTGTTCGTCTACGACAGCGGCGACAAGACCGCGTTCACCGCGGGCGGCGCGGGCGTCGGCAACGAGATCATCAAGCGGGCCGGTGGGGTGAACCTGTTCGCCGACGTGGCCAAGGCGTGGGGGGACGTGTCGTTCGAGCAGGTGGCCGAGCGCGCCCCCGAGGTGATCGTCATCTACGACTACGGCGACCGGTCCGCGGCGGAGAAGGAGAGGTTCCTGCTCGCCAACCCGGCACTCAAGGACGTACCCGCGATCAGGAACAGGCGGTTCGCGGTGCTCCCCCTGTCGTCGACGGTGCTCGGCGTCCGGGCGCCGTCCGGGGTGGAGTCCCTGGCCCGCCAGATCCACCCCGGCCGCTTCAAATGACCGACGCGACTGACATGACTGACGCGACCGACGCGACCAAGGCGACCGGCGCGACCGAGGCCGCCCGGACCGCCGGGGCGGCGGAAGCGACCGGGACAGCCGGGACAACCGGGATAAAAGGGACGGAACCGGCCTTCGGTGCCGTCCCGCGCCGTCGCCCCGGCCCTCCCCTGCCGCTCACCCTCGCCCTGCTCGCCCTGCTGGCCGCGGCGACGGTGACCCTCGGGGTGGCCGTCGGCTCGATCGGCCTGCCGGCCGGCCAGGTCTGGGGAATCCTGCTGCACCGGATCCACCCGGCCCTGGCCGGGCAGACCTGGACGGCGGTCCGCGAGACGATCGTGATGGACGTGCGGCTGCCCCGGGTGCTGCTGTGCGGGGTGGTCGGAGCCGGCCTGTCGGTGTGCGGCATGGCGCTGCAGGCGCTGGTCCGCAACCCGCTGGCCGACCCGATGCTCCTGGGGGTGTCCTCGGGGGCGAGCGTCGGCGCGGTGGCCGTCGTGGTGTTCGACGTGACCCTGTTCGGGGTCTTCTCCCTGCCGCTGGCGGCGTTCTGCGGGGCCCTGGCCGCGCTGGTCGCGGTCTACTTCCTGGCCAGGTCGGGCGGGCGGATGACGACGGTACGGCTGGTGCTGGCGGGCGTGGCGACGGCCGAGGTGCTCTCGGCGGTGGCGAGCTTCCTGATCGTGACGTCCAACGACCCGCACAAGACACAGTCGGCGCTGCGCTGGATGCTCGGCGGGCTGGCCGGCACCACCTGGACGACGGTGTGGATTCCCGCCGCCGCCGTCCTGGCCGGGACGGCGGTCCTGCTCGGCGTCTCGCGCCCGCTCAACCTGCTGCTGGCCGGTGAGGAGGCCGCCGCGTCCCTCGGGCTCGACGTGCACCGGTTCCGGGCCGCGCTGTTCGTCCTCGTCGCGATGATGATCGGCACGATCGTCGCGGTGAGCGGCTCGATCGGGTTCGTCGGGCTGATCATGCCGCACGTGGTGCGGCTGCTCCTGGGCGCCGACCACCGGCGCGCGCTGCCCGCGGCCGCGCTGCTCGGCGCCGCGTTCCTGATCGTCGCGGATCTGGCCGCCCGCACGCTCATCAGCCCCGAGGAGATCCCGGTCGGGATCCTGACCGCCCTGGTCGGCGGCCCGTTCTTCCTGTGGCTCATGCGACGGAGGGCTCGATGAGAGCGAAGGGATTCACGGAGGCGGGGGCGCTGTCCGCCGAGGACGTGTCCGTGGTCGCCGGCGGCAGGTCCCTGGTTCGCCGGGTCAGCCTGGACGTGGCGCCGGGCGAGGTGATGGGGCTCGCCGGCCCCAACGGCGCGGGCAAGTCGACCCTGCTGCGCACGTTCTACCGGACGCTGCGTCCCACGTCGGGGCGGGTGCTGCTGGACGGCGACGACGTGTGGCGGCTGCCCGGCAGGCAGGTGGCGCGCAGGCTCGCCGCCGTGCTCCAGGAGAGCGCGGGAGACTTCGAGCTCAGCGTGTACGACGTGGTGGCGATGGGCCGTACCCCGCACAAGCGGGCGTTCGACGGCGACGACGCCGGTGACCGGGCCGTCATCGTGGACGCGCTGGAGCAGCTGGAGGTCGCCTCCCTGGCGTACGCGCCGTTCGACCGCCTGTCGGGCGGGGAGAAGCAGCGGGTCCTCATCGCCCGCGCGCTCGCCCAGCGCTGCGGGACGATGGTGCTGGACGAGCCGACCAACCACCTCGACCCGCGCCACCAGCTCGACGCGCTCCGTCTCGTCCGCTCCCTGGGCGTCACCGCGATCATCGCGCTGCACGACCTCAACCTGGCCGCGGCCTTCTGCGACCGCATCTGCGTGATGGGCTCCGGCGCGGTGGTCGCCCTGGGCACGCCCGGGGAGGTGCTGACCCCGGCGCTGCTCGCCGAGGTCTACCGCGTCGAGGCCGAGGTGACCGCGCGCCCGGACACCGGCGTCCCGCAGGTGACCCTGCTCACCGGGGCGTGGAACGGCGAGAGGGGGCCCCGCTGACCTGACCCCCGCCTCCCGCCTCCCGTACCGGAACACCGTGAGAGCGTTCCGGCTCTCACCGGCTCACCGGACCCGTCCGTGATCTTGGTTTGGGCAGGTGGGTGGTAGAGTCGTCCCATGAGCCCGGAAGATCTCGCCAATCTCGCGCACCTACGCCGGGCGCGGGATCTGATCGACCGGGAGTACGCCCGGCCGCTCGACGTGCCGACGATGGCCCGCCGCGCGCTCATGTCCCCGGCGCACTTCTCGCGACGCTTCCGGGCGGCCTACGGCGAGACGCCGTACAGCTATCTGATGACCCGCCGGATCGAGCGGGCGATGGCGCTGCTGCGCGGGGGGATGAGCGTGACCGACGCGTGCATGGCGGTCGGCTGTACGTCGCTCGGCTCGTTCAGCTCGCGGTTCACCGAGATCGTCGGGGAGACGCCGAGCGCGTACCGCGGCCGGGAGCACCACGCCGTGGCGGCGATGCCCGCCTGCGTGGCGAAGGTGCGGACCCGCCCGACGAGAAACCCGCCGAGCAGGATCCGAGAAGCGGGCCGCACCACCGCCGCCTAACGTTGACGACATGAACATCGCACTCCGCTACGCCCACATCACCGTCAACGACCTGGACGAGTCGCTCGCCTTCTACCGTGACGCCCTCGGCCTCGAGGTGCGCAACGACGTCGCCTCCGGCGAGTTCCGCTGGGTCACCCTCGGCAGCCCGACCCAGCCGGTCCTGGAGATCGTGCTGTCCGAGCCGCACGCGGGCCGTTCACAGGCCGACGGCGACGCCATGCAGGAACTGCTCACCAAGGGCGTCCTGTCCACGAGCGTCTTCAGCACCGACGACGTCGACGCGACCTTCGAGCGGGTACGGGCGTCGGGCGCCGAGGTGCTGCAGGAGCCCATCGACCAGCCCTGGGGGCCGCGCGACTGCGCCTTCCGCGACCCGTCGGGCAACATGGTGCGGATCCAGCAGGAGACCAAGGGGTGACGCCCGGCGCCCGGACCCGCTGAGCGCGGAGAACGTCCCGGCGCCGGGACCGGGAAGGGGCGGGTCAGCCTCGCCGCCACTTCTGGTTGGCGCCGCCGTTGCACTCCCACAGCTGCAGCGGCGTGCCCCCGCCGCCGAAGCCGGTGACGTCCACGCACTTGTTGGCCTGCGGGTTGACCAGGTCACCGGCGCCGCTGAGGACGAACTGCTGCGCCGGGTTGCCGCTGCAGGTGGCGAGCTGGATGGCGGCGCCGTTGGCGGTGGAGCCCCACGCCACGTCCATGCAGAGGCCGAGGGCGCGGACGGTGCCGTCGCCGGGCCACGTCCAGTTCTGCGCGGCGGTGCCGTTGCAGTCCCACAGTTGCAGGCGCTGCCCGTCGGCGCCGTTGCTGTTGGGCACGTCGATGCACCTGTCCTGCCAGCCGATGAGCCGGCCGCCGCCGCCCCCTCCGGTGGTGGTCAGGGTCAGGCCGTACGCGCCGAGGATCTCGTTGACCGGCTGGTGGAAGGTGTTGCCGCCGGTCGAGCAGTTGCCGGAGCCGCCGGAGGTGACGCCCTGGGCCTGGTCGCCGGAGATGTACGCGCCGCCCGAGTCGCCGGGCTGGGCGCAGGCGGAGGTCTGGGTGAGCCCGTGGACCAGCGAGCCGGAGTAGTTGACGGTCACGTTCTTGGCCTGGACGACGCCGCAGCGCCAGCCGGTGGTGCGCCCGGACCGGCAGATGGAGGCGCCGACCACGGCCTCCTGGGAGCCCGCCACGGCGACGTTGCCACCGCCGTAGTTGTTGACCCACGGGCGGGGCGTCCAGTTCCCGTTCGTGCGGACCCAGGCGTAGTCGTTGCCCGGGAACGACGACCCGGCGAAGGTGCCCTGGCTGACGTTGTTGTAGCCGAGGGTGGGGCTGCCGGTGCCGCCGCAGTGCCCGGCCGTGACGAACCCGCCGTTGTCGACCGAGAAGCCCACCGAGCAGAGCGTGTTGCCGTTGATGACGTACTGGTCGCCGCCTCGGATGTCGTACAGGGGCCGGGGCGCCTCACCGACGGAGATCCGCACCTCGGAGAGGTCGACAGAGCTCGCCCTGACGAACCGTTCGGCGGCGGCGCGGTCGGCCGCCGACACCACCACGGTGTTCGCGCCGACGTCCACGTACCAGCTGTGAACGCCCTTGTCCGCGGAGCCGGCCGCGTCGGCGGCGTCGGCGTCGGCGTTGGCGTTGGCGGCGCGGTCGAGCGCGGCCTTCGTGGCGGTGAGCTGCTTCTCGCTGCGGGGTACGGGCACCGGCAGCGCGCCCGCCGCCCGGACGAGGTCAGCGTCCTGCCCGTTCAGGACGCCGACGCTCAGGCGCCCCTCGTCGGGGGTGAACCACGCTCCGGCGAAGCGGTCGGCGAGACGGGCGCGAAGCCGCCGCTCCACGACGGCCGCCCCGGCCTCGTGGGCCTGGCGGACGCGGGCCTGCGTGGGGGTCAGGCCGAGGTCTCGCCGCATCGCCTGCTCGGCCGTGGCCGCCTTGGACGGATCGGGGCCGGGATCGGGGGCAGCGGCGGCCTGTGCGGTCGCGGAGGGGACGAGAAGCGCGGCGGCGAGCACCGCCACGCTGGTCAGCACGGTGAATCTCACGGCTGGTCCTTGGGTGGCTGGGGGGTGGACGAGGCGTGAGAGCGCTCTCTCGAAAGAAACTTTACATTTACGCGACTCGAAGTCAATACGGTCGATGACTGAACTTGACCGGATGCGATCAGAGAAGTTCCGATCCTGTTCCCGCCGGGCAGGTCGACGCCGCACATGCCGGAGCCCCGCCGCGTGTCGAGTACTCCCCGGCCGCGCTCTGGGACAGAACCCGGCCAAGCGGTCCGGACGCCGGGCGACCGAGCGCGGCCGGGGTCCAGACGCCGGGCGACCGAGCGCGGCGACGAGCTTCCCGGCGCTCGGGAGAAGCTCGCGCCGAACGTCGCCAGAACGCGTGTCGGCACTCAGGAGAAGCCCGCGCGGGACGTCGCCAGAACGCGTGTCGGCCGGCCGCGATCCCCGGTGTCATCGCAGGACTAGCCGAACAGGCCGCCACCGCCGCCGTCGGGGCTGTTGAGCTCGATGTCGTCGGGGTCGTTGAGCTCGATGGAGTCCCCGTCCTCCTCGTCGTCCTCCGACGGGGGCGGCGCGGGCCGGCAGTCCTGGGAGCACCCCCCGAACCGGGCCGGATCGATGGGCGCGAACGGCCTCGGCGGCACGCCCTTCAGCGCGCCGATCATCGTGTCCTTCCAGACCGGCCCGGGAAGGGTGGCCCCGGCCACCGAGCCGTAGTGGCGGCCGCCGATCGTGACGCCGGTCAGCTTGTAATCCCGCGCGCCGCGGGGGTCGCCGATGCTGACCGCGCCGGCCAGGTCCGGGGTGAACCCGGCGAACCAAGCCGCCGCGTAGTCGTCGGTGGTGCCGGTCTTGCCGGCCGCGTCGCGGCCGATGCCGCCGACGGATCGCATCGTGCCCTTGGTGAACACCCCCGACAGCACGTCGGCGGCCGCGTCGGCGACCTCGGGGTC
>NZ_JBIAQI010000046.1:47271-56586 GCF_042888905.1 Streptosporangium sp. NPDC002721 | reverse complement strand
GGGTTCTTGCTCTTACGAAAACGGGTCCTGCTTGCATAACCGCGAACACTCACCGTCACCCATCACGAAAATCTTGCCAGATCCGAGAAGTGGCCCCGGTACCCAAGCATGTGCGACCAATGCCGCAGCGGGAGCAGCCGGTATTGAGGCAGGCGGTTCAGGGCGAAGCAGGTCAAGATCATGCGTCGGGCGTGTTCGGTCACATCCAGCCGGGCGATGTCCCGAGCGTCACGGATGCGTCGGTCCACCGTCCCCGCCGACTCGGCGCCCTTGGTCGCGTACTTGGCCACGTACGACGCCACCCGCTGGTCACTCACGCCGTCCAGGTCGGTGGAGAGGTAGACCGGTCGCACGTCGAGTTGGTCACCCCAGCGCAGCAGGACCGGGGGAGGAGCGTCCGGCGATTGCTTGGAGGCCGGGACGACGACCTGTGCGGCGGCTTGCCGGATCGCGGTGTCCAGCAGCGGGACGGTTGCCCAGTCCGGGGGAGGTGAGGCGGGACCGTTGGGGCCGTCGAGGCGGATCACCGCGTGGAAGTGGACCAGGCCGCGCGCTTGGTACTCGGCGACCTTGGCATACGACAGGCGCAGCACCTCACGCAGGTGAGCACGAGGCACGCCGAGCTGCCGAGCCAGGACGGCGGGGAGTGTCTGGGTGAAGCGGCGCCACAGCTCTCCCGCGTGAGCGTTCCACAAGACCGCGCCCTGGTAGTCATAACAGTCCACGCAGAGCGGCTGCCCCACCTGCGGGTCATCGCGGTCGTGACGCTTGCCGCAGCCCTCATACCGGCCATGGGGGCAGGTGGGGGAGTCGCGCCGGGGACGGCAGGGCAGGGTCTTGCCGTCCTTGCTCGTGCGGTGAGCGTGGACCGCGCCGAAGGAGGGAGCGGTGAAGGTGGCGAACACACGGGGATGCCCGCCCACATCTTCGGGGACGCCCTTGCCGCCGCGCAGGCCGGAGATGATGAGGTGATAGGTGTCGTCCTTGTAGACCGCCGAGCAGGCCGGGCACCGGGAGGCGCGACGGTTGCCGCAGGCCGTGAGCAGGAACCCGGTCGGTTCGTCGGCCGTTCGGTAGACGTCGAGGATCTCACCGGTCGCGCCGTCGAAGGTCAGGCGTTCACCGTGCAGGCGGACCGGTTGGGCACAGCCGCCCGTGGCGTAGACCATGCGTTGCCAGCGGGTGAAGTCGGGCATGGCCGCGCGTTGCAGGGCGGCCAGGATGTCAGGGGCGAAGGAGGGGCCGGGTTCACACGGCCCCCCTCTCGGCTTCGAGGGGCGGGGGTTCGGCGCGGGTCGGCCCGTCGGCCAGCTCGATGCCGTGGATGGCGGCGATGCGCCGCCATTTCTCGGGTGACCACCGAGGCGACTCGGCGATCTTGCGCTTGGACCACTCCCGTACAAGCGCGGCGTGCGGTACCAGTTCGGGAGGTACCAAAGGACTCCTTTCTCTCTGCGGAGTTCCCACGCCATTTCGGGAAAAGGCAGGTGCCATCGGCAGGCATGCGGAAAAGACATGACTGCGGAGGAACGGCACTCGTCAGCGAGATTGATGGAGTGTCGAGGTCGCGCGACGGTGAACCAGTGAGCGCTGCCTGTAGTGCTGGCCTGCCGCTGGCCGGGTCCCCCCAGCGGAACGGCTCTCGTCTTCGTGGTGCCCGGTGGCGTACTGCGCTCGAATGTGTCGCGTCTGGTCTCTCGCTGCTTCCCGAAAGACGGGGGAAATTATCTATGGTCATTTTGCCACGGTGGCCGGGAAATTATGCGTGCGGGAATTTCCGCCGGGACGTCTTCCGAGTCGTCCCCTGTCGTCCGGTGGCGTCCGGCTGCGTACGGCTGCATCTGATCGTCAGGGCCAACAAGTAAGGGAGCTGTCACCTGTCGGTCAGGTGCTCAGCTCCCTTGAGGGTCGAGGACGTCCCAGGACGTCTACTCCATCCACACCGGTTCGAGGAGGTCGGGATTGAAGGTGGCCCGCCCCTTGCCCGCCGGGTGCACGATCACCGCGTGCAGCATCTCTCGGACGTGCGCCCGCTTCCGGGACAGCGGTAGCCCGCCCTCCGCTTCCGGGAGGTACCAGCGCCGCCGGATCTCCTTGATGTCGGTGACCATGCTCGCCCGCTGGCGTTCCGCCCTTCCCATGATCTTGTTCTTCTCCGCGCGCAGCCGGGCGATGTCGCTTTCCAGGTCGGCGGCGTTGCGGAAGTAGAGGTTGTTGGAGATGTTCCGTGCCCGCCACTGCCGGGTCAGTTCCTCCAGTTGCTCCTCTACGTCGGTGAGTTCTTCCTCCCTCGTCCACAGGGGAGCGTCGTCCACGTCCGTGTACTGGGCGAGTTCCATCTGGCCGAGCACGAGTTCCGAGATGGCGAAGTCGACCAGGTCCCCGCGCCGCGCGACTCCACCGCAGCCGCCCACGTCCTGACCGGGACAGAAGTAGATGTGTCGCTTGCCGTCCTTCGTCTTCTTGGTTCTCAGCGGCACGTTGCACACGCCCCCGCCCGCGACGGGACGACCGCAGCGCAGCACACCGGTCAGCAGGTAGCGGTGCTCCCGGTAGTCGAGGGGGAGAGGAGCACCCACGGCGCCACCTCGCTTGACGGTGTGTCCCTTGCGGCTGTCGAGGATGTCCCGCACGGCCAGCCACTCCGCAGCTCCCGGTAGCCACACATGCGCGACCTGGCCAGTGCGGTCTGAGCGCGTTTGCCGGTCGTTGCCCCGGGAGTCTTGATACCTCGTGGTGATCCGTGCTTTCCGGGGAGTCGGGTGGTGGCTCTGCTGGGGGGTGGGGGCGGGTTATGCTCGTTGCGCGGTTGGTTCTTCCGGTGTCGTGTTGGTGTCGGGAGTCGTAAGAGGGAACCCGGTGTGATTCCGGGACTGCCCCGCAGCGGTGAGTGGGAACGAACGCCGTCATCGGCACTGGGTGCGTGTCATCTGGGAAGCGACGGTCAGTAGGAGTTGTGTGTGATGCCCGCGAGTCCGAAGACCTGCCAGCCGCCCGTGTGCCGTCCGGTGCGCGGTGATCCGTGGCCTCGTGGGAGGGCCTGGGATGCGTCTTTCCCGTGCGTTCCTTCCGCGTGGCCGTGGGGCGGCATGGCATGAGCCGAGGGAAGGACGCCATGAGCAAGGTCACCACGACCGTTTTGGGGTATCCCCGTATCGGGGGCCGTCGCGAGTTGAAGCGGGCGACGGAGGATTACTGGGCCGGGCGGGTTGACGCCGCCGGCCTTCAGGAGACGGCGGCCGGTCTGCGGGAGCGGGCGTGGCGGGAGCTGTCGGGGGCGGGGCTGGACGCGGTGCCGTCCAACACCTTCTCCCTGTATGACCACGTGCTGGATGCGATCGCGCTGGTGGGCGCGGTTCCCGAGCGGTTCGCCGGGGCGGCCGATCCGTACTTCGCGATGGCGCGGGGCGCCGAGGGGGTGGCGCCGCTGGAGATGACCAAGTGGTTCGACACCAACTACCACTACCTGGTTCCAGAATTGGGACCCGACACCCGGTTCCGGCTCGACTGGAGCAAGCCGCTGGCCGAGTACGCCGAGGCGCGGCGGCTGGGCGTCGAGACCCGGCCGGTGCTGGTCGGGCCGCTGTCGTTCCTGCTGCTGGGCAAGTCCACCGTGCCCGGCTTCGCGCCGCTGCGGCTGCTGGACGGCCTGCTGGAGACCTACGCCGAGCTGCTGGAACGGATGGCCGCGGCGGGGGTGGCCGAGGTGCAGCTGGACGAGCCGGTGCTGGCCGCCGACCGTACGGAGGAGGAGCTGGCCGCGCTGCGCCGGGCCTACGCGCGGCTGGGCGAGCTCAGCAGCCGCCCCCGGCTGCTGGTGGCCACCTACTTCGGTGAGATCGGGCCCGCGCTGGAGATCCTGGCCCGCGGCCCGGTCGAGGCCGTCGGCCTGGACTTCGTCTCGGCACCCGGCAACCTGGAGGCGCTGGCCGCCGTCGGGGGGCTGCCCGGCAAGACCCTCGTCGCCGGGGTCGTCGACGGCCGCAACGTCTGGCGTACCGACACCGCGAAGGCGCTGTCGACCTGCGCGGCGCTGCTCGGGCTGAGCGACCGGCTGGTGGTGAGCACCTCCTGCTCGCTGCTGCACGTCCCGCTCGACCTGGACGCCGAGACCTCGCTGGACCCGCGGCTGCGCGAGCGGCTCGCCTTCGCCAGGCAGAAGGTCGCCGAGGTCGTACGGATCGGCAGGGCGCTGAACGGCGAGGAGGTCGTCGCGGGAGAGAGCGTCGCGGAGCGGTTCCTCAACCCCCGGGTGCGGGCCAGGCTGGACGCCCTGGGCGAGGGCACCCCGCGCGCGCCGCACGCCGAACGGCTCGCCGTGCAGAACGCCGACCTGGGCCTGCCGCCGCTGGCCACCACCACCATCGGCTCCTTCCCGCAGACCGGCGAGGTGCGCCAGGCCCGCGCCGCCATGCGCTCGGGCGAGATCGACAAGGCCGGGTACGAGCGCAGGATGGAGGCCGAGATCGACCGCGTCATCGCGCTGCAGGAGGACATCGGCCTGGACGTGCTGGTGCACGGCGAGCCCGAGCGCAACGACATGGTCCAGTACTTCGCGGAGACGCTGGAGGGCTACGCCGCCACCGAGCACGGCTGGGTGCAGTCGTACGGCAGCCGCTACGTCCGCCCGCCGATCCTGTTCGGCGACGTCTCCCGTCCGGAGCCGATGACGGTGCGCTGGGCCTCCTACGCGCAGTCGCGGACGAAGAAGCCGGTCAAGGGCATGCTGACCGGCCCGGTGACCATGCTGGCCTGGTCCTTCGTCCGCGACGACCAGCCGCTGGGCGAGACCGCCAGGCAGGTGGCGCTCGCCCTGCGCGACGAGACCCGCGACCTGGAGGCGGCGGGCGTCAGGATCATCCAGGTCGACGAGCCCGCGCTGCGCGAGCTGCTGCCGCTGCGGCGGGCCGACCGCGAGGCCTACCTGGAGTGGGCGGTCGCCGCGTTCCGGCTCGCCACCGGCGGGGTCGCCGACAGTACGCAGATCCACACCCACATGTGCTACTCGGAGTTCGGGGAGATCATCGGCGCGATCGGCGACCTGGACGCCGACGTGACCAGCGTCGAGGCGGCCCGCTCCCGGATGGAACTCCTGGACGACCTGCGCGCCTTCGGCTACACGCGCGGCATCGGGCCCGGCGTATGGGACATCCACTCGCCCAGGGTGCCCTCGGCCGGTGAGATCGAGGACGCCCTGCGCACGGCCGTGGCCTCGGTGGATCCGGCGCTGCTCTGGGTCAACCCCGACTGCGGCCTGAAGACCCGCGGCTATCCGGAGACGGAGGCCAGCCTCAGGAACATGGTGGAGGCGGCCCTGCGCGTCCGGGCGGAAACGGTCCAGTGATCTAGAGGTCTGGCGGTCATCGTGTCCGAGGGGGTGTGACCCGTCCGGGTCACACCCCCTCTCGCCGCCCTGTCATGCCCGGACGCCCGTTGTTCCCGGGGTCCGGCCGGAGGTCGTCACGCCTGACTTGCTCCCGAATCTTTCATGACTCGAATATTTACTGTTAGGAAACTTTCTTTTATATTCGAGTCACCCCCCAGCGAAGGAGCAGGATATGCGCAGAACGGTCACCTTCCTCGCGATGGCGATCATCGCCGTCGCCTCGACCGTGTTCGTCGCGTCACCGGCCAACGCGCACGGCTACATCTCGTCGCCGCCGAGCCGTCAGGCCATGTGCGCCCAGGGCCGGGTCACCGGCTGCGGTGACATCATCTACGAGCCCCAGAGCGTGGAAGGTCCCAAGGGCCTGAAGAACTGCCACGGCAACGTCGGCCGGTTCTCGCAGCTCAGCAACGAGAGCAAGGGCTGGCCGGCGACGAGCGTGGGCAACTCGGTCACCTTCAACTGGGTGCTGACCGCCCGCCACGCCACCAGCACGTGGGAGTACTTCATCGGCAACACCCGGATCGCGGTGTTCAACGACGGCGGCAGGCAGCCCGGCGCCACCGTCTCGCACAACGTGAACCTGGGTAACAGGACCGGCCGCCTGAAGGTGCTCGCCGTCTGGAACATCGCCGACACCGCCAATGCCTTCTACTCCTGCGTCGACCTGCAGCGCTGACCGGAAATCCGGCAGGTCTGATCGGGGATCCGGCAGGTCCGACCGAAAATCCGGCGGGTCTGGCCGGGGATCCGGCGGGTCTGGCCGGGGATCCGGCAGGTCCGACCGGAAATCCGGCGGGTCTGGCCGGGGATCCGGCGGGTTTGATTGACCGGGCCTGATCGGCCGGGTCCGGTCGTTCCGGTCTGATCACTTCGGTCTGACCGCCTCGGTCCGACCGTTCCTGTCCGGTCGCCCCTGCCGGATCGGGTGGCTCCGATCCGGCAGGGGCGAAGCGAGACGAGACAAGGCGATCCGAACCGCTTCCGCGCCCTCCGTGGCCCGACGGCCTTTTGTGCCGTCTCCGGCCCGGCGGGCGCGGGGGCGGTTTCGTCGTTCTCCGGCCTTCCTTCGCCCGGCTCCCGGACGGTTCGCGAGGTCGCCGAGGGTGATCGTGGCGTCACGGGAAAGGATCTCTCTTGAATGAGGGATGGAATGGCGAGGGGAGATGCCATGGACATAGCAGCTCAAAGTGTGCAACACGGCTTTTCGCATGCGCTTTAATTGCCAAAACATCGGTGATTCAACTCAAGGGCAATGGGGAACAGATATCGTGCGTCCAGGGTCCCGGCGCCCGTCGGGGCAGGGGTCGGCACTGTAGAGGTGGTCGGTGGCTCGTCGCACAAAAAGAATCCCCGATGTCGCCACGGCGATTCTGGTGGTTTTTGGAATTCTGGTCGGACTTCCGGTGCGAATTGTCGAGGAATATCTCCCGGATACGGTCGTCGAGCACAGGATCGAATGGGTGGTTGTTTTCGGGTTAACCGCCTCCCTCGTCGTCCTGCTGACATGGGTGACGCCCAGACTGAGGGAGTCGCGCACGCGTGGCGGGCTCTTCCTGGTGCCGCACAGGCAGCCGGGATGGGTCAGGAGGACCGAGCTGGACGACGTGGTCTCCACGCTGACGATGAGGGCCTCGGGCACGGTCGGGCTGACCACCGGTCTCGCCGGGGCGGGCGGGTTCGGCAAGACCTCCCTGGCCCTGGAGGCGTGTCACAGCGACGAGGTGCGGAAACGGTTCGGCGGCGGCGTCGTATGGGTCACCGTGGGCCGCGACCGCGCCGGTGCCGACATCGCGGCGCTCGCCAACGACGTCACGGAGGCCGTGCTGGGCGTCCGGCCGGACTTCTCCAGTCCCGAGCAGGCCGGTCACCGGATGGCCGAGGCGCTGGCGGAGCGGGGCCGCGTGCTGCTCGTGGTCGACGACGTGTGGAGCCTCAAGCAGCTGCGCCCCTTCCTGTCGGCGGCCGCGAGGTCCCGGGTGCTGGTGACGACCCGGCTGCCCCGGGCGCTGCCCCCGAAGGCGATCGCGATGATCGTCGATGAGATGGCGCCGCGGGTGGCCGTCCAGGTGCTGAGCCGGGGGCTGCCGCCGATGGCCCCCGGGGTCGTCAGCGACCTGGTGGGCCTGACGGGGAGATGGCCGCTGCTGCTCTCCCTCGTGAACGCGCGGCTGCGCGACGAGCACGGCACGGGGACGAACGCCGACGTCGCCGCGCGCCGGGCGGTCGAGCGGCTCGGCCGGACCGTACCCGCCATCCTGGACGTCACCGTCGCCTCCCAGCGGGAGAGCGCGGTGCTCGCCACCGTCGAGCTCGGCCTTGAGGCCCTCGGCGCGTTCGACCGCGCCCGCTTCCTGGAGCTGGGCGTCTTCCCCGAGGACGTCGAGATACCGGCCGCGGTCGTCGAGCTGCTCTGGCGCGGCACCGCGGGGCTCACCTCCAAGCAGGCCGAACGGCTCTGCGCGAGGCTCCAGGACCTCTCGCTGATCAGCAGGCGGCACGCCAGGGGGGCGGCGCCGTCGATCATGATCCACGACGTCGTCCGCTCCGCCGTCCGCTCGGCGGGCGGGCTGGGCGAGGAGCGTCTCGAGGCCGCCAACCGCGACTTCCTCGACGAGGCCAGGAACCTGATACCCGACGACGACCTCACGGCGGACGCCGAATGGTGGCGGCTGCCCCGGACCGTCCCCTACCTCTGGGACCACCTGCTGTTCCACCTCTCCGAGGCGAGGAGATACCGGGAGCTGGAGTCGCTGCTGCACGACGTGCGCTGGTTCGTCGCCCGCGTACGCGCGTTCGGGGTGGCCGCGGCGGAGTCGGACCTGGCGCTGTCGACCTCCCGCTCCGTCGCCGGGGTCCGCCGGTTGATCTCCCGCAGCGCCCACCTGCTCACCCCCTTCGAGTCGGACGCCGTGTCCACGGCGAACCTGCTGGCCCGCCTCTACGCGTTCCCGCCGATGCGGGCGTCGGTCGAGCGCTACAGCCAGGAGAACGAGACCACCTTCCTGCGGGCCCGCTGGCCGCTGCCCGACGACGGCACCACCTGCCTGCTGCGGACCCTGACCTCGGCGACGAGACGGCTCAACGAGGTGTCGGTCACACCGGACGGCTCGCGGTTCGTCGTGCACGCCCGCGACGGCGGCGCGCAGGTCTGGAAGACCGACGGCACCACCCGGACGACGCTGGCCACCCACGGCAGGCCGGTCCACGAGGTCGTCGTCGCGCCGGACGGCTCGTGGCTGGTGACCCGTTCCGGGAGCAGGAAGGTGCAGATATGGGGGATCGGCGGCACCGAGCGGGCCGTCCTGCGGAACGGGACGGGAAGGCTCGCCGCGATGGCGGTCGCGCCGGACGGCTCGTGGCTGGTCACCCTCTCCACGCGGGGCAAGGGCCGCCTCTGGAACGCCGACGGGAGCAGGCGGGCCGTCCTGCGGAACGGGACGGCGGGGCTCGCCGGGGTGGCGGTCGCGCCGGACGGCTCGTGGCTGGCCACCCGCTCGGTGAAGGGCAGGGTCGCCCTGTGGAGCCCCGGCGGGAAGAGACGCCTGGTCCTCAGGAGCCGGGTCAGGGTGCGGACCAGGTCGCGAAGCCTGAAGGACGCCCTGAGGATGCGCGGCTGGAGCCAGGAGAACGAGAAGGTCTCCGGCAGGGAGAAACCGATCGGAAGGGTCTCCGAGCTGGCCGTCTCCCCGGACGCCTCGTGGCTGGCGACCCTCTCCGGAGACGGGAGCGTGCGGCTGTGGGGGACCGACGGCGTCGAGCGGGCCGTCCTGACCGGGCACGCCGGGACGGGGTCGGGCATGCGCGTCTCTCCCGACGGTTCGTGGCTGGCCACCTGGGCGCCCACCGGTCCCGTACGGCTGTGGGAGGCCGACGGCAGGCAGCGGGCCGTCCTGACGGGTGACACGGGGGCGGTCCGTCAGGTGGTG
>NZ_JBIAQI010000046.1:0-47174 GCF_042888905.1 Streptosporangium sp. NPDC002721 | reverse complement strand
GTGATCGCGCCGGACGGCAGCTGGCTGGCGACGCTTTCGGGTGATCGGAGTGTGCGGTTGTGGGAGGCCGACGGTGCCGAGCGGGCGGCCCTGACGGGTCACGCGGGGACGGTCCGTCAGGTGGTGATCGCGCCGGACGGCAGCTGGCTGGCGACGCTTTCGGGTGATCGGAGTGTGCGGTTGTGGGAGGCCGACGGTGCCGAGCGGGCGGCCCTGACCGGTCACGCGGGGACGGTCCGCCAGGTCGTGATCGCCCCCGACAGCACCTGGCTGGCCGCCTGCTCCGACGAGGGGACGATCCGGATCTGGCAGTCGGAGCGCGCCACCCGGCAGAGCCGCAGGGGCCGGACCGGGACGGTGCACCAGGTGACGATCTCACCCGAGGGAAGCTGGATCGCCACGCACTCCGGTGACGGGTCGGTGAGACTCTGGAACGAGGACAGGATCGAGGGGGCCACCCTCAGCGTTCCCCTGGAGAACGGCCATCGCGGCACGGTCTCCCCGGACAAGACGTGGCTGGCCGTGTGGTCCGCCGACCACGTCGTCCGGATACGCGGCGCCGGTGGCCGCAGGCGGGCCATCCCCACGGGGCACGCGGGACGCCTGCGCGGGGTGGCGATCGCCCCCGACAGCACCTGGCTGGCCACCTGGTCGGCCGACCGGACCGTACGGCTGTGGGGCGCGGGCGGCAGCAGGAGGGCGGTGCTGACCGGCCACACCGGGCCGGTGCGTGAGGTCGTGATCGCGCCCGACAGCGGCTGGCTGGCCACCTGCTCGGAGGACGGCACCGCCCGCGTGTGGTGGGCCGACGGCACCGAGCGGGCCGTCCTGGTCGCGAACGTCAGGGCGACGGCCCACCTCCTCATCTCCCCGGACGGCGCCTGGCTCGCGACCCTGTCCATCTACGGGAGGATCCAGCTCTGGAGACCGGACGGCCGCAGGTACGCCACCCTGAGGGGCAGGGTGGAGGGCATCGGCGAGATCACCGTGGCGCCGAACGGCAGGTGGTTCGCGATCTTCTCCGCCAACGGGACGGCCGGTCTGTGGGGGGCCGACGGCAGGGCGCGCGCCTCGCTCAAGGGGTGCCCGGGACCGGCCCGGGGGGTGACGATCGCCCCCGACGGCACCTGGCTGGCCGCCTGCTTCGACGACGGCGGCGCCCGTGTCTGGTCGGCGGGCGGCAGGGAACGGGCGAGGCTGTCCGGCGGCGCGGGAAGGATCCGCGGCGTGGCCATCTCCCCCGACAGCAACCTGCTCGCCACGTGCTCCGACGACGGCACCATCCGGGTGTGGGACAGGTACGGCGAGCCGTTCGCCGCCGGGGCCAGGGTCGAGGCGGGCCTCACCTGCCTGGCCTGGTTCCCCAGCGGCTTCGCCCTGGCCGCGGGCGGCGACCAGGGCCTGTACGGGTTCGACCTCTATCCGCCGCCGGAGTAGCGGCCGGCCGTCCTCCCGCCTGGACGGCGGACGCCTGCCCTTCCGGGATGGCCGCCCTCCGTCCTCGGACGCCTGCGCCTGTTCCCCGCTCTGGCAGCGGCCGATGCGGTCGTCGCGAGGTCGTCGGCCGTCACGGAGTCGTCGGCTGTCACGGGGGCATCGGTTGTCACGGGGTCATCGGTAGTCCTCCGGGGCGACGCCGCCGACGCCGTCGCCATGGCGCTGGGTCGCGCCGTAGTAGCCGCCCCAGTCGGGACGGGAGCCGTCGGCGTCGGTGAAGTCGTACTCCTTGACCAGTTGCCAGGTCGACAGCGACCGCCCGCTCCAGCGGTCCACCTCGGGGTCGGCCGCGAGCGCGGCCACCGCGCGGCCGAGGTAGACGGGGGTCTCCGACAGCGCGAAGTAGGGGTCCTGCGCGATGCCGTCGCGCCAGGTGGCCTCGGTGACGCCGAAGTGGTCGAGCATCGCCTCCGACCGCAGGAACCCGGGCGTGATCGCGAGGGCGGTGACGCCGTACGGGCGCAGGTCGCCCGCCTGTGCCCGCGCCATCCGGATGACACTCGCCTTGGCCAGGTCGTAGAAGAAGGTGCCCCGGTACTCCTGCTCGTCGGTGCCGTCGGTGACCTCCACGACCAGGCCGCGGCGGCGGGCCACCATCAGCGGCAGCGCGTGCCAGCTGGTGATGATGTGCGTGTGCACCGCCTGCCGCTGCAGCCGCAGGCCGCCGTCGAGGGGCTGCTCCCACAGCGGCTTGTCCCACACCGTCAGCGGGTCACCGCCCCAGACGTTGTTGACCAGGATGTCGAGCCTGCCGTCCTGCTCGCGGTCGATCCGCGCCACCAGCTCGCGGACCTGGTCGACGTCCAGGTGGTCGGTGGGGACGGCGATGCCGTGACCGCCGGCGGCGGTCACCAGGTCGGCGGTCTCCTCGATGGTCTCGGGGCGGTTCATCGGCGACCTCGCCGCCGCCGTGC
This sequence comes from Streptosporangium sp. NPDC002721, assembly GCF_042888905.1. Taxonomy (NCBI): domain Bacteria; kingdom Bacillati; phylum Actinomycetota; class Actinomycetes; order Streptosporangiales; family Streptosporangiaceae; genus Streptosporangium; species Streptosporangium sp. NPDC002721. Next base: position 44,763 of record NZ_JBIAQI010000046.1, on the reverse strand, counting down.
TGCGGCCGGTGACGTAGACGGTCGCGCCGGCCACGCCGAGCTGGACGGCTATTCCCCGGCCCCCGCCGCGGGTGGCCCCGCTCACGAGGGCGACCTGCCCCGTCAGCGGTCTGCCTGCCGGTGGATTCGTCACGGGTCTGTCCGTCGCTGATGCGCCTGTCTCTGGTGCGTCTGTCGCTGGTTCGCCTGTCGTCGGTTCGTCTGTCACCGGCTTGTTCGTCACCGGTCCTCCTTGTCGCTCCGGTAGGGGGAGAGCAGCGTGCTCAGGTCTCGGCGGAGCGCCTCGGCCAGCGGCTCCGACCTGGTCATCGCCCAGGTGAGCTGGGTGCCGTTGCGGATGGAGTCGACGGCGGCGGCGAGCGCGTCCACGTCGGCGCCCGCCACCAGGTGCCCGCTCGCCGCCGCCGACCGCAGGCAGGCGGCGAGCTCGGCGCGGACCGCCGCGTCGTGCTCGCCCAGAAGCGCGCGGAACTCGGGGTCGGCCAGCTCGAAGTGCAGGAAAGCCAGGTGGTTGGCGAACTCCTCCGGCCCGACGTCGGGCCCGGCGCTGCGCACCACGGCCCGGATCAGCCCCTCCACCGGGTCGTCGGCGGAGTCGAACGCGGTCCGCATCCGCTGGACGAACGCCTTCCCGGCCAGGCCCCACCGGACGAATCCGAGCAGCAGGTCGCGCTTGCTGCCGTACCGTCCGACGAGCACGCCCGTCGACACCCCGGCCTCCCCGGCGACGTCGGCCAGCGTCAGCCGGCCCGGCCCCACCCGTCCGATCGCCACGGCGAGCGCGACCATGATGCGCTCCTCGCTGATCGTGCGCGGCCGTCCCGCCATGGACCCTCCCCATTAAATAATGAACAGTCATTATTTATAGCACGCGACGACGGTCCCACTCGATCGACCGTCACGGCCCGCCGCGGGGCGCCGGTGCGTCAGGGCGCCCCGCGGCGGGGGTCCTTCAGGGGGCGGCGAGCTCCCCGGCGAGGGCGGTGGCCCGTTCGGGGGAGAGCCGCCCGTCGGCGACCACGACGGTGATCGCGCGCTCCAGCCGGTCGGGGACGGTCAGCGGCGCGTCCCAGGCCAGGGCCGGTCCGACGCCCGGATACTCGGCGACGCGGACGAACCACGGGTCGAGCCCGAGGGTCTGCACGAACAGCAGGCTCCAGTCGTCACAGGTCAGCGCGAGCCAGGGCGAGAGGCTGCCGTGCACGGCCCGCTCGCCCGAGGCGCCCTCGGCGAGGACGTCCAGCCCGGGGGAGTCCTTGGGCGCGCGCCAGAAGAACCCGCCGTAGCCGGCGCCGGTCCGGCCCTTGCAGGCCGAGCTTTGGATCGACAAAGGCTCGCCGGTCCGGTTGTCCAGAGTGAAGGCGAAGTCCAGGGCCCAGGCGTCCGGCAGGGTGCGGGCCACGAGGGTCCGCTCCTCGGCGGCCAGGACGGTGCCGTCCGGGCCGACCCAGTCGAGCAGCTCGGCGAAGCCGCCGTCCACCGGGCGCAGCGAGCGCCGCCGCTGCCGCCCGTGGTTGGGCAGGATCTTCGGGCCGACGCCGGGCACGTAGGTGGAGCCGCCCCAGAAGTTGACCCCGTTGACGTCCGAGATCGCCACGCCCGCCCCGAAGTGGTGCACGTGGTCGGCGGGCTGGGTCTCGGTCACGACCGTGCCACCGAGGGTGCGGACCGGGTGCAGGTGGGGCCGTGGCGCGTCCGTCGGCTGGAGGTCGCCCCGCTGGGTGTACGTCGCGACCTCCCGCGACCCGGCGCGCAGCGACGACTCCGGCCAGGTGCTCGGCAGGGGAGCGAGGCCCCCGGGGAAGCTCGGCAGGGAGGCGAGGCTGCCGGGGAAACCGACCTCCGACAGGGTCCTCAGCTCCGCCGCCGCGCGTACGGCCAGGACGTCGATGCCCGGCAGCACGAGCCGGGACGGCTCGACGCGGGCGCCGTCGACGGGCAGCGGGTCGGGCGCGCGCCGGATCTCGTCGAGCAGCCGGGTGAAGCCGCCGGTCCGCTCCAGCGGCACCAGCAGCTCCTCGCCCTCCCCGATGTGCGCCAGGAGGTTGTCCAGGAGGTCGACCCTGCCGAAGCCGGTACGGACGCCGTCCACCTCGATCTCGTCGAGGGTGTAGAAGAGCAGGGCGGAGCGGGTCTCGCCGTGCAGGTGCAGGTAGGGCTCGGTCCTGCGGTCGCCGCACAGGCTCACGGTGATCGCGATGACGGTTCCGTCGGCGAGGCGGACCCGCGCGCTGGAGGTGTCGTCGCAGGAGATCGCGTTGGCCCGGTACAGCTCCAGCTCGATCTCCTCGACGGAGGAGACCGCGTCGGCCCCTGCGACGGCGAGCGCGGTGGCCACCGCGTGCGCGAACGGGTTGGTCAGCGCGCCGTCCATGACGTCCACGCCGTCCAGCCGCCGGTGCCCGGCCCAGGGCGCGCGCGAGTAGTAGGTGAACGGGCGCGTCCAGGACCCTGCGACGCCGATGGCGCGGATCGGCTCGCCCAGCAGCCCGGCCGCCGCGGGGACGGCGGCCGAGCCGAGCGACTGGAAGCCGACCTGGCAGGCCAGTCCCGTCTCGGCCACGGCGGCGGAGATCCGCTCGAACTCCTCCACCGACGGCGCGGGCGGCTTCTCCAGCAGCACGTGCGCCCCGGCCCGCAGGGCCGCGACCGCGAGCGGCGCGTGGGTGTGGATCGGTGTCGCGATCACCGCGACCTCCGCCCCCGTCGCGGCGATGAGTGACGGCAGGTCCGCCGAGAACGGCACGTCCAGGCCGGGCGCCGGGCGGGTGTCGCAGACCCCGGCGAGCTCGGCCCGGCCGGTCGCGGCGAGCCGCCGGACGTTCTCCACGTGGTTCCGTCCGTGGCCGTGGATTCCGGCGACCACGACGCGCGCCGGCTTCATGGCATCCACCTCTGGTTTCGTCCGTGGCCGTGGATTCCGGCGACCGCCACGCGCGCCGGCTTCATGGCATCCACCTCTGGTTTCGTCCGTGGCCGTGGATTCCGGCGACCGCCACGCGCGCCGGCTTCATGACACCCACCTCGTCGGTGCCCCGGTCGCCCGCAGTTCCGGCCCGGTGACCTCCACGGGGAGGGGGTGGGCGAGCAGCCCGAGGTCGGTCAGCGCGGCGTCCTCCACCATCTCCACCATCGCGGGATGGTGCAGCGCGAGGGCGAGCTGCCCCGACAGCTCGGTGAGCAGATGCGGATATATCGGGACATTGAAGGCGCGGGCCAGCTCGGCGATCCGCAGGAACGGCGTGATCCCGCCGACCCGTACCAGGTTCGGCTGCAGGACGTCGCAGGCGCCCGCGGTCAGCAGGTCGCGGAACCCGTGGACGGTGGCGACGTTCTCGCCGGCCGCGACCGGGACGCCGACGCCGCGGCGCAGCTCCACCTGGGCGGCCAGGTCGTCGGCGGGCAGCGGCTCCTCGATCCAGAACAGGTCGTACCTCTCCAGGGCCCGCAGCGCGGTCCGGGCCCGGTGCAGGTCCCAGCGCTGGTTGGCGTCGATCATCAGCAGCCGGTCGGGGCCGATCACCTCGCGGACCGCCGCCACCCGCTCGACGTCCTCGGCGAGCGAGGGGCGGCCGACCTTGACCTTGACCGCGGTGTACCCGGTGGCGACCCAGCGCCCGGCCTGCGCGCGGAGCTCCTCCAGGGGGTAGTGGAGGTTGACCCCGCTGCCGTAGACGGGGACGCTCTCGCGCCGCGCGCCGAGGACCTCGGCCAGCGGGCGCTCGCCGCAGCGCAGGTCCCACAGCGCGAGATCCACCCCGGCCAGGGCGATGGGCACGATCCCGGACCGGCCCGCCTCGCCGAGATGGGCCGAGAGCCGGTCCCACACGAGCTCCGGATGCGCGGGCAGGCCGACCACCGCGTCGCGGACGTCGTGCTCCAGCAGGGCCTTGATCGCCTGGGCGCCGATCTGAGGCGTCCACGACAGGCCGGTGCCGTGCCGCCCGTCGTCCAGCGTGATCGTGACGAGCAGCGCGTGGTTGCAGGGCACGTCCGCGCCCCAGGGCCGGGCCAGCGGCACCGACCGCAGTGAGACCGTCAGATCCTTGATCATGACGCGACCAGGGCGAGCCCCGACTTGATCAGCGCTTCGAGCTCGGCCTCGTGCTCGGGCGCCACGGGGACCAGCGGCGGCCGGACCGCGCCCGCGTCCAGCCCGCGCAGCCGTACGCCCGCCTTGACCAGCGAGACCGCGTAGCCGGGCACCTTGGAGCGCAATCGCACCAGCGGCGCGTAGAACTCGGTGAGCAGCCGCTCGTCGCCGTTCAGGTAGGCGTTGGCGATCTCGGGCGCGAAGCAGAACACCGCGCTGGAGTACAGGCCGACGCCCAGGGCCCGGTAGGCGGGCTGGGTCAGCTCGGCGGTCGGCAGCCCGTTGAAGAACAGGAAGTCCGGGTGGGCCTCCCGGACGGCGAGCACGATCCGCTGCATCCGGTCGATGTCGCCGAGGCCGTCCTTCAGCCCGATGACCCCGGGGATCCCGGCCAGCTCGACGGCCGCCTCCGGTTCGAGCGCGATCGGCCCGCGCTGGTAGATGATCACCGGGAGCTCGGCGGCGATCGTCCGCACGTACTCGGGGAAGCCGGGCCCCTGGGCGAGGTAGGGCGGCATGAGCAGCAGCCCGGAGGCGCCCGCCTCGCGGGCGGCCCGCGCCTGGGCGAGCGCCGCGCCGATCGGCCCGCCCGCCCCGGCGAACACCGGGGCGGCCCCGGCCGTCGCCTCCACCGCGACCCGGACGACCTCGGCGTGCTCGGCCTCCGACAGCGCGGTGAACTCGCCGGTCCCGCAGGCGGCGAACACGCCGCCCGGCCGGTGTTCGAGCCCCCGCCGGACGTGGTCGGCCAGCACGCCGGGCGCGAGCCCGCCGTCCGGGCCGAAGGGGGTCACGGGAAAGAACAGGACACCATCGAGGTTCATGATCAGGGTCTCTCTTTCGGGAGAGGTCAGGAGAGTTCGGTGCGCCAGCTGCGCTTGGCGGTCCAGCCGAGCAGTCGCTCCGCCTTGGCGGAGGAGAAGGCGGGGGCGGTGCCGGTCAGGTGGGCGGCGAAGGACTTCGTCTCCGGGATGACGGCCGGCAGCAGCTCGGCCAGCGGCTCGCGCGCCAGGGCGTCGGCGGCGCCCGCGAAGAAGATCTCGCCGTTCGTCTCCAGCAGGGGGAGCCTGGTGAGCAGCGTGTCGACGAAGTCGCCGGCGTCGCGGGCGTCGAGATAGTTGAACAGGGAGAGCCCGCCTATCTCGGGCCGGTCCAGCCGCTCGGTGATCGTGTGCCCGGACTGGGTGGGCGCGCCCTCCCACTCCTCGGGCGCGACGACGAAGCAGGGGCGGAACGCGGCGATCCGGGTGGTCTCGGTGGTCCGGGCGAACGACAGCACGGTCTGCTCGGCCACCACCTTCGACAGGTTGTACGCGTTCCAGGGCCTGGTCGGGTGGTCCTCGTCCAGGGGCAGGTAGGCGGGGGTCCAGCCGCCCGGCGCGCCGTACCCGATCACCGTGGGGCTGCTCGCCACGACGAGCTTCTCCACGCCGAGGCCGACCGAGGCCGCGCACAGGTTGAAGGCGAGCTGGGTGTTGACGCGGAAGGTGGTGGGCTCGGACCGGGTGAACGGCACCGCGATGGCCGCCAGGTGGACCACCGCCTCCGGCCGGAACCGCGCGATCACCGAGTACGCCTCACCCAGGTCGGTGAGGTCCGCGGGAAGGGTCGAGGCGGCCTCGGGCGGGGTGCCCGGCGCGCTGTCCACGCCGATCACCTCATGTCCGGCCGCCGCGAGCGAGGTGACCACGCTGCGGCCGAGCCGGCCCGCGCTGCCGGTGACGAGCACTCTGCTCACCGTGTGGACTCCTTCTGGAGACTGCAATCAGTTGCAGTAAACAATCGCGTCCGGCGGGACAATACGTCAAGTGAGCGGGGTCAATCACCGGCAACCGGTCTCAGGATGGTTGACCGACCTGCAAACGATTGCGTTAGGGTGTGCGGCATGTCAGTGACCATCCGGGACGTCGCCCAGGCGTCAGGCGTTCATGTGTCGACGGTCTCCCGGACCTTCTCGGCGCCCCATCTGGTGAACGCCGAGACCCGGATCCGGGTGCTGGCCGCGGCCGAGCAGCTCGACTACCGGCCCAACCGGGCGGCCCGCTCGCTCAAGACGGGCCGCACCAACAACATCGGGTTGATCGTGGCCGATCTGGCCAACCCGTTCTTCCCCCCGCTGATCAAGGCCGCGCAGGCCGCCGCCCGGCGCCAGGACTACCACCTGTTCGTCGCCGACACCGGCGAGGACCCCGTGGAGGAGGAGAACCTCGTCCTGGCCTTCTCCAAACAGGTCGACGGCATCGTGCTGTGCAGCCCGCGCCTGTCCAACAAGGCCCTGGAGAAGCTCTCCGAGCAGGTCTCGTTCGTGCTGGTCAACCGGCGCATCCGCGGGCTGACCACGGTCGTCATGGACGTCGCGAACGGCGCGCGGGCCGCGCTGGAGCACCTCGTGGGGCTCGGCCACCGGCGCGTCGCCCTGGTGGCGGGCCCCGCCGGCTCCTGGACCAGCGGCGAGATCCGCAAGGCCGTCTCGGAGTTCCCCGGTCTCGACACGGTCGTCATCGGCCCCAACTCCCCGACCGAGGAGGGGGGCATCGCCGCCGCGCCCAGGGTCGCCGAGGCGGAGGTGACCGGCGTGCTCGCCTACAACGACCTCGTCGCCATCGGCCTCATCGAGGGGCTGGAGGTGCTGGGGGTCCAGGTGCCGAACGACATCAGCGTGATCGGCTTCGACGACAGCATCACCGGACGGCTGCACCGTCCCAAGCTCACCACGGTCGCGATGCCCGCGAGCGACGCCGGCCGGATGGCGGTGGACCTGCTCATCCAGTCGATGAGCGCGGCGACCGTCCTGGAGACCCATCTGGTGGTCCGGGAGTCCACCGCACCACCGGCACGAGTCCACCGCGCCACTTAGCCCTGCTTGTGCGGGTCCGTCGCGTTGCTTGGTTCTGCCTGTGCGAGTCCGTCGCTTCGCCTTGCCTGTGCGAGTCCGTCGTGTCGCTTGGTTCTGCCCGTGTGAGTTCGCTATGTCGCTTTCCTGCCCGCGAGGGTCTGTCACGTCGTTTGGCCCTGCCTGTGTGAGTCGACCGCGCCGCTCGGCCCCGCCCGCTGTCCGGTCGCCCGTGTCCACCCGGCCCTGCCTGTCGCCCGCGTCGCCCGCGTCGCCCGGCCCGCCTGCCGTTCGGTTGCCCGGACGTGCGGGCGATCTCTCCGCGTACGTGCCGTGCCTGAACCGGACGCCCTGTCCGGAGGGCGGCCACCAGGCGCTTCGTGCTCGTCGTGCCCGGAGCGGACCACGATCCGTTACTGCAATCGGTTGTACTAACTCGTGCTCGGGCGAGATTTTTCCGTTTGGCCTCCGACGGGCGATATCCCGCCTGAGCTGCGATAACGATAAAACCGAAGGTTACGATTCGTGAGCTAGCTCACTGCAAAGGGTTGACGTTCTAGTTTGTGAAGCTATAGGAAAAGCGCATCCCATTCACCAACTCCCCGAAGGGCCAGTGATGACGCTGAGTCCCGCACCGGCGGGGACGACCGAGGTGCCGGTCGCGCCCCCGAAAAAGGCGGACGCTCCCCACCCCGGGCGCCTCAAGAGTCACCGCAGCCGAGCGCAGGCGCGGGCGGCCTATCTGTTCCTGGCTCCCTGGTTCATCGGCCTGTTCGCGATCACCCTTGGCCCGATGATCGCCTCGCTCTACCTGTCGTTCACGGACTACAGCCTGCTGACCGAGGCCAAGTGGGTCGGGTTCGCCAACTACGAGAAGATGTTCACCCAGGACGACAGGTTCATGGCGTCGCTGCAGGTGACGACCACCTACGTGCTGGTGTCCGTCCCGCTGCAGCTCGCCTTCGCCCTGGCGCTGGCGCTCGTGCTGGACAAGGGCCTGCGCGGCCTGCCGTTCTATCGCTCGATCTTCTACCTGCCGTCGCTGCTCGGCGGCAGTGTCGCGATCTCGATCCTCTGGCGGAAGATCTTCGGGACCGACGGCATCGTCAACTCGTTCCTCGGCCTGTTCGGCTACGAGGGGCAGGGCTGGGTGACCAGTCCCGACACCGCGCTGTGGACGCTGATCGTCCTGCACATCTGGACGTTCGGCGCCCCGATGGTCATCTTCCTGGCGGGGCTCCGCCAGATCCCGCAGAGCCTGTACGAGGCGGCCTCGGTCGACGGCGCCGGCCGGTGGCGGAACTTCCGCTCGATCACCCTGCCGCTGCTCACCCCGATCATCTTCTTCAACCTGGTGCTGGAGGTGATCAAGTCGTTCCAGTCGTTCACCCAGTCGTTCATCGTCAGCGGCGGCAACGGCGGGCCCGTCGACTCGACCCTCTTCTACACGCTCTATCTCTACATCAAGGGCTTCAAGAACTACGAAATGGGTTACGCGGCCGGAATGGCCTGGGTGCTGTTGCTCATCATCGCCGCGCTGACCGGTGTCAACTTCCTCATGTCTCGATTCTGGGTTTTCTATGGCGACGAGAAGTAAGCGGGTGCCGGTCCTGTTCCGGCCCGCCCCGCGCGCGCTCAGGCACCTGCTCCTCATCGGCGCCGGGCTGTTCATGCTCTACCCGCTTTTGTGGATGGTCTCCAGCTCGTTCAAGCCCGAGGAGCTGATCTTCCGGGAACCGGGGCTGATGCCGACCGCGGTGACGACCGAGAACTACACCGACGGCTGGGACGCCCTCAAGCACTCCTTCGGCTACTACCTGTGGAACTCGGCGGTCCTCACCGCGCTGGCGGTGCTCGGCAACCTGATCGCCTGCTCGCTCGCGGCCTACGCCTTCGCCCGGCTGGAGTTCCCGCTGAAGAAGATGTGGTTCGCGATCATGCTCGGCTCGATCATGCTGCCGCACCACGTCACGGTCGTCCCGCAGTACATCGTGTTCGCCAAGATCGACTGGATCAACACGATCTGGCCGATCGTCGCGCCGAAGTTCCTCGCGACCGACGCGTTCTTCATCTTCCTGATGGTGCAGTTCATCCGCACCCTTCCCCGGGAGCTGGACGAGGCGGCGGCGATCGACGGCGCGGGCTACTGGCGCACGTTCGTCCAGGTGATCCTGCCTTTGTGCGTCCCGGCGCTGGCGACCACCGCGATCTTCACCTTCATCTGGACGTGGAACGACTTCTTCACCCAGAACCTCTATCTGACCAACTCCGACAACCTCACCGTCCCCGTCGCGCTCCGGCAGTTCATGGATTCCAGCGGCGAGTCCTCCTGGGGCCCGCTGTTCGCGATGTCGATCATCTCCCTCGGCCCGATCTTCGGTTTCTTCCTCGCGGGACAGAAGTATCTTGTCCGAGGCATGGCGACCACCGGTCTCAAATAAACCCCTCCCATCCCCCATCCCCCCGGAGGTATCTCGATGAAGCGCATCCTGGCGGCCACCGCCGTCACCCTGTTAGCCGTGTCGGCCACCGCGTGTGGCAGTGACGGCGGCAGTGAAACCGACGGGAAGACGAAGGTCGTCTTCTCGTACTGGGGCAGCGACGCCCGGCAGAAGCTGACGGAGTCGGCCATCGCCGCGTTCGAGAAGAAGAACCCGACGATCGACATCGAGGGCGACTTCTCCGACTGGGACAGCTACTACGAGAAGCTGGCGACCAAGACCGCGGCCGGTGACGCCCCGGACGTCATGTCCATCGAGATCCGCGGCCTGGCCGAGTACTCCGGCCGCGCCACCCTCGCCGACCTCAAGGGCAAGGTCAACACCGCCGACCTCGACCAGGAGGTGCTCAAGGCCGGTCAGGTCGACGGCAAGCAGTACGCCATCCCCACCGGCGTCAACACCTTCCCGATGATCGTCAACAAGGCGACGGTGGAGAAGGCCGGCCTCAGGGTCCCCGACGACACGACCTGGACGTGGGACGAGTACATCACGCTCGCCCAGCGGGTGACCCAGAAGGGCGACGGCAAGGTCTGGGGCACCGAGTACAACGAGAACCCCGCCTTCCTGCAGCTGTTCGCCGCCCAGCGCGGGGAGCAGTTCTACCAGAACGGCAAGATCGGCCTGTCGGAGCAGACCATCAAGGACTGGTGGGCCCTCCTGCAGAAGATCATCTCCACCAAGGCCGGTCCGGACGCCGCCCTGATGCTGGAGACCGGCACCAAGGTCGACCAGGCCCTGCTCGCCACGAACGCCAGCGCGTTCGGCAGCTGGTGGAGCAACCAGCTCACCGCGCTGAGCAAGGGCTCCGGCCAGGAGCTCGACCTGCTGCGGATGCCGAAGGCCGAGGGCGCGACCACCGCGGGCATGTTCCTGCAGCCGGCGATGTACTACACGATCTCGTCCAAGACCGAGAAGGCCGACGCCGCCCAGAAGTTCGTGGACTTCCTCGTCAACGACCCCGAGGCCGGTGCCATCCTGCTCAGCGACCGCGGCCTGCCGACCAACGCCAAGGTCGTCGCCGCCATCAAGGACAAGCTGACCCCGACCGACCAGAAGGTGCTCGCCTTCATCGACTCGATCAGGAGTGAGCTGAGCCCGATCTCGATCCCGCCGAAGGGCGCCATGGAGATGGAGGACATCCTCAAGCGCGCCAGCGACTCGGTGCTGTTCGGCAAGGCCACCCCGGACGACGCGGCCAGGGCCTTCCTCGCCGAGGCCAACGCCGCCATCACCAAGTAGCCGGCGGTAGCCGGGACCCGTTGACGTGCCGTACGGCTCGCGCCGAGCCGTACGGCACTCCTGTCTTCCCCTTATGGAGTGCTTGATGCGATACGCCTTCGTCGGGCTCGGTCACCGCGTACAGCTGTACATCGACGCGCTGCTCGGCGAGTGGAGCGACACCGGTGAGATCGTCGCCCTCTGCGACGTGAACCGGACCCGGATCGGTTACTACCTCGACCGGATCGGGCACGAGGTCCCGTGCTTCGCGCCGGAGGAGTTCGGCGAGATGCTCCGGCTCGCGGACGCCGTCGTGGTCGCCACCGTCGACGCCACCCACGCCCGTTACGTCGTCGCCGCGCTGGAGGCGGGCAAGGACGTCATCGTGGAGAAGCCGCTGTGCACCACCGCCGAGGACTGCGCGGCCATCGTCGAGGCCGCCGAGCGGAGCACCGGACGGCTCGTCGTCACCTTCAACTACCGCTACTCGCCGCGCAACAGCGCCGTCCGCCGGCTGGTCGCCGACGGGGCGATCGGCGACGTCACCTCCGTGCACTTCGAGTGGGTGCTCGACACCATCCACGGGGCCGACTACTTCCGCCGCTGGCACCGCGACAAGGCCAACTCCGGCGGCCTGCTGGTGCACAAGTCCACCCACCACTTCGACCTGGTCAACTGGTGGCTCGCCGACACCGCCCGCTCGGTCTACGCCCGCTCGGCGCTGCGGTTCTACGGGGCCGGCAACGCCCGCGCCCGCGGCCTGCGCGACCGGCCGGGACGCGCCCACGGCGCGCCGGGGCTCGGCACCGACCCCTACCTCCTCGACATCTCCGCCGACCCCCGGCTCAAGCGCCTCTACCTGGACGCCGAGCACGAGGACGGCTACCTGCGCGACCAGGACGTGTTCGACGAAGGCGTGACCATCGAGGACAACATGGCCGTCCTCGCCGGATACTCGCGCGGCGCGACGCTCACCTACTCCCTCAACGCCCACGGCCCCTTCGAGGGCTACCGGGTGGCGATGAACGGCACCGAGGGACGGCTGGAGCTGGAGGTCGTCGAGCGCGCCTGGACCCCGCCGCGGGCCGCGATCGACCCGACCGCCTCCGACAAGGCGCACGCCACCGGCGCCTTCGAGCGGCTCGTCCTGCAGCGGCACTGGCACGAGGCCGAGGAGGTCGCCATCCCCTCGGGCACGGGCGGCCACGGCGGCGGCGACGCCCTCATGCTGGACGACGTCTTCCGCGGCGCGGGGGACGACCCGCTGGGCCGCCAGGCGGGGTACCGGGCGGGGGTCGCCGGCGTGATGGTCGGGGTCGCGGCGAACCGGTCCGCCGCGACCGGCGCCGCCGTCCTGCTGGAGGACGGGGGCACCCGGTACGCGGACTGACCTCCGGTGTCCCGGCCGGTCCAGGTGTCCCGGTGGCCGTCGTAGAGTGGGCCGGTTCGCAGGACTTTTTACGGGAACGGGTGGAAATCCATGGATGAGAAGCTGACGTTGATGGCCGTGCACGCCCATCCCGACGACGAGGTGATCAGCACCGGCGGGATCCTCGCCAGGTACGCGGACGAGGGCGTCCGTACCGTCCTGGTCACCTGCACGAACGGCGAGCAGGGCGACGGCCCCGGCGGGGTGAAGCCCGGGGAGCCCGGCCACGACGAGGCCGCGGTACGCGCGCTGCGGCTGGAGGAGCTCCGGGAGTCGGCGGCCCACCTGGGGATCTCCCACGTGGAGCTGCTCGGCTACCGCGACTCGGGCATGGTCGGCTGGGCCGCCAACGAGGCGCCCGAGTCCTTCGTCAACGCCCCCTTCGAGCAGGCCGTCGGCCGTCTCGTCGCGCTGATGGAGCACTACCGCCCGCAGGTCGTCGTGACCTACGACGAGAACGGCGGCTACGGCCACCCCGACCACATCCAGGCCCACCGGATCGCCCTCGCGGCGGTCGAGGCCAGCGGCATCCCCGGCAAGCTCTACTACACGGCCGTGCCCCGCGAGCGGATGGCCGAACTGTTCGAGGTCCTCCGCTCGACCGGTGATGCCCCCGAGGGCTTCGAGTTCCCCGACGACTTCGGGGTCCCCGAGGAGCAGATCACCGCCGTGGTCGACGTGACCGACCAGGTGGAGCGCAAGCGCAAGGCGCTGGAGGCGCACGGGAGCCAGGGCGACGGCGCCTTCTTCCTGAGCATGCCCGCCGAGGCCCGGCACCGGGCGTTCGCGCAGGAGGCCTTCATCCGCCACATCAACCACGTTCCCGCCGCGGCCGACCGCGAGGACGACCTCTTCGACGGCCTGCGCTAGGGAGGCGCCCCGGGGGAGGGGGCGGCGGGGAAGGGGGCGGCGGGCCGGCCGCCACGAGCGGGCCCGTCGAGCGGCCGTTGGGTGACCGTCGAGCGGCCGTTGAGCGATCACCGCGGGCCTTCGAGCGACCGTCGAGCGATCGCTGGGGCCCGTCGAGCGGCCCTCGGGGACCACCGCAGATCGTCGAGCGGCCCCCGAGGACTACGGTGTCATACCGAAGTCCAGAAAAACCTGGTTAACCGCTTCTCATCACCTTTACGATCTTTTCTCTGGTATGCAACTCTGCAAACCCGGGGGAGTAAACGGCATGCGTGATCGAAGGCTCCTCGCGCTGATCTTCTCCGCGACCGCGATCCTCGTCTTCGGCGTGTACGGGGTGGTGGCCTCCCAGGGGGCGGTGGAGGCCTCGCCGTCGTCGCGTCCCACGCCCGCCGGCGACGCTGACGACTCCGACGACTCCGACGACTCCGATACCCCGGAGGCCAGGGCGACCGTGACGAGGGCCGGGGAGTCGCCCCGCCCCGTACCCGTCTCCCCGCCGCCGAACCTGGTCACGCTCACCCCGGTCACGCCGACCCCGCAGGGCGGGCCCGGGACGGTCGCGGCGAGCTACCTGACCGCCTGGCAGTCCGGCGACATCATCGGCATGACGGGCATGGTCGTCGACCCCCCGGCCGACTTCGGCCTCCGGCACCGCGGGTTCGACGCCGACCTGCGGGTCTCCTCGCTCTCCCTCACCCCCGGAGAGCTGCGTCTGAACGGTGAAGAAGCGGCCGAGATGTCCTTCAAGGGGGTGCGGCAGGTCACCGGGCTGGGCGACTGGCCGTTCGACTCCGTCCTGCGCCTGGAGCTGCGGTTCGGGGTGTGGAAGGTGCGCTGGAGCCCCGAGACGATGCACCCCTCCCTGAAGAACGGCGGGAGCCTGCGGCTGAGGCAGACCGAGGTCCGGCGCCCGGCCACGCTGACCCGGGAGGGGAAGCCGTTCCCGCGCGACAGCAGGGCGGGCCACTACTTCGGCGGGCTGAGTGACACGGCGGTCGACCTGAAGCTGCAGGAGGAGCCCTCCGGCCAGGTACTGCTGGCCTCACCGCCCCAACCGGCGTCGGGGACGAGGACCACGATCTCCGAGGCCGTGCAGGCCGCCGCGGCCCGCGCCCTGGACGGTGTCGGGCAGCCCGCCGCGATCGTGGCCGTGGACGTCCAGACGGCCCAGGTGCGCGCGGTGGCGGACACGCTGGGCGCCAAGGGGGCGTTCAACGGCCTCTACCCGCCCGGCTCGACGTTCAAGGTCGTGACCGCCGCCGCGCTGCTCCGTGCCGGCCTGACCCCGGACTCGCCGGTCGCCTGCCCGGCCAACTACACCATCCCGAACGGCAGGAGCTTCAGCGACTCCGACGGCGTCGACCACGGCGACGTGCCCCTCACCACGGCCTTCGCGCTCTCCTGCAACACCACCTTCGCCCAGCAGACGTACGAGCGGCTGCGCGACGACCGGCTGCGCGCCGAGGCGGCCGACCGGTTCGGCTTCCGGGAGAAGCCGGGGCTGAGCTCCTGCCGGATCCAGCCGTACGGAAGTCCGGACCAGCTGGGGTCCGACGCCATCGGCCAGAACTCGGTGCAGGCCAGCCCGCTCTGCATGGCCGAGGTCGCCGCCGCGGTCGCGAGCGGGGTGTGGAAGCCCGCGATCCTGACCGAGGAGCCTCCCGCGGACTCCCCGGCCCCGGTGCCGCTGGACGAGGGGGTGGCCGCGAGCCTGCGGACGATGATGGGCGCCGTGGTCACCCAGGGAACGGCCTCCCAGGCCGGGCTCCCGCCGGGCACCGCGGGCAAGACCGGTACCGCCGAGGTCGAGAACGACGGGGACCACGCCTGGTTCATCGGCTACCGCGACTCCCTGGCCTTCGCGGTGTTCGTCCGGAACGGCGGCGCCGGGGGTAAGGTCGCGGCGCCGATCGCCGCGAGGTTCCTGAACGCCCTCTGACACCTTCCTGTGCCTTCCGGCGCCTTCCCGGGGCGACGCGCTCCAGGGACAAGGGCGCGGGAGAGCGGGCCATCGTGCGTTCCGGGGGCGAGGAACGGGCTACCGTACACAGGGTGTACGTGAAGATCTGCGGGCTGCGCGAGCCCGGTCATGTGACGGCCGCCGTCGAGGCGGGAGCCGACGCCATCGGGTTCGTCCTCACCAGGAGCTCGCGGCGGGTCACCCCCGCGCGGGCGAGGGAGCTGGCCGCCGAGGTGCCCCCGCACGTGCTGACCGTGGGGGTGTTCGCCGGTGAGCCCACCGAGGAGGTCAGGGCGGTCACGCTGGAGGCGGGACTGCGCGCCGTCCAGTTGCACGGCGATCACCCGCACGAGGACTTCACCGCGCTGAAGGACCTCGGCGTCACCCTGGTCCGCGCCGGTGCCGCGAGCACCGACCTGCGCTGCGGTGCCCTTGACGAGGACCTGCTTATCGTCGACGCGCCCAGGCCGGGCTCGGGGGAGCCCTGGGACTGGGCGGCCGTACGCGGGCGCCCGGCGGGCCGCTGGATGCTGGCCGGGGGGCTGGACCCGTCGAACGTGGGGGCGGCGATCGCCGCGGCCCGGCCCTGGGGAGTCGACGTGTCGAGCGGCGTGGAGACCGCGCCCGGCGTGAAGGACTCCGCTCTCATCAGGGACTTCGTCACCGCCGCCCGCGACGCCTGAGCACCGGGCCGGGAGCCCGGTGCCCGGTCAGCGGGTCTCGGGCAGGGGCTCGGCCAGCTGCGGGTAGAGCGCGGTGAGGTCGCCGGAGAGTCCGGCCTTGACGTTCGCGCTGATCTCGTCGGCGAGGACCTCGTACCGCCCCGCCTCCACGCCGTCGAGGGCGGCGCGGGCGACGAGCGAGGGGTCGGTCTTGGGCGTGCTGATGTGCGCGGCCATGTCGGTGTCCATGTATCCGACGTGCAGGGCGGTGACCAGGGTCTTCTGGTCGGTGAGCCCCAGGCGCAGCGCGTTGGTCAACGACCAGGACGCCGCCTTGGCCGCGGAGTAGGCCGTGCTACTGGGGAGCGCGAACCAGGACAGCACCGACAGGACGTTGAGGACGGCCCCGCCGCCGTTGCGGGCGAGGATCGGAGCGAAGGCCCGGCTCATGGCGAGCGTGCCGAAGTAGTGGGTCTCCATCTCGAGCCGGAAGGCGTCGAGGTCCCCGTCGAGAAGCCCCGCCTTGGTGGAACTTCCGGCGTTGTTGACGAGCAGGGTGACGTCCTGGGCCAGGTCGGCCGCCGCGCGTACGGCCGCCGGGTCGGTGACGTCCAGCGCGATGGGCACAACGCCGGGAGTGGTGATCGTGTCGGGGTTGCGCGCGGCGGCGTAGATCTTCGACGCGCCGCGTTCGCGGAGTTCCTGGACGAACCGCTCGCCGAGTCCGCGATTACTACCGGTGACGAGAGCCACAGAGCCGTTGATGCGCATGATTTCCCTTACGTGGATGGTGGGCGAGGACGCCGCGAGATGGTTCCCACGTCACAGGGCCATCGTAGAGTTTCCCCCCCTGAGTTGGTATATCCAACCTAGCAACCTGAGTTGGAAAAACCAACTTGGTAGAGGCTGGAGTCGTGTCCGTGGAGACGGGCCGTGCATCCGAGTCGGAGACGGATCGTTGCCAAAGTCGTCAACTGTGTTTACTATATAGACAACCTCATTGACGATATCGCCTCAACACGCGATCGCGGAGCCCGCCTTCCGAGGGCTCGGAGAATCCAGGAGAAGATCCCATGTCCACTGATGTCCACGCCGTTTTCGTCACCCACACCGCCGAGAGCGCCCCGCCCGAGGCCCGCTCCACCGTCGAGGGTGTGCGGCGGAAGTTCGGCCACGTCCCCACGGCGGTCGGCCGGATGGCCACCTCCCCGCAGCTGCTCAAGGGGTTCCTGGCGGCCAGTGCCACCTTCGAGCAGACCACCCTCGACCCGGTCGACCGCGAGATCGTCATCATGACGGTCGCCACCCGCAACGGCTGCCAGGTCTGCGTGGCGATGCACACCGCCACGCTGGTCAGGCTGGAGGCCCGGCCCGAGGTCGTCGAGGCGCTCCGGGCCCGGCGCCCCCTCCCGGACGCGCGCGCGGAGGCGCTCCGGTCGTTCACCCTCGCCGTCATGGACCGTCACGGCGCGGTCGGCGACGAGGAGACGCGGGCGTTCCTCGACGCGGGCTACAGCGCGCGGAACGCGCTCGACGTGGTCCTCGGCGTCGGCGCGTACACGATCTCGACCTTCGCCAACCGGCTGATCGACGCCCCCCTCGACCCGCCGTTCCACGCCTTCGCCTGGGACGGTGACGACTGGGACGGTGACGACAGGTGACCCCGGGGCACCGGCGGCGGGAGGCCGGTCTCGCTCCGGTGCGCGACGGTGCCCGGCAGACACAGGTGCCAGGCAGGCACAGGTGCCAGGCAGGCACAGGTGCCAGGTAGGCACAGGTGCCAGGCAGGCACAGGTGCCAGGCAGGCACAGGTGCCAGGTAGGCACAGGTGCTCGGCAGGCACACGAGCGCATTTATCAAGAAAAATCGTCGTCATTCACATCCGTTTCCCGCAAACGATCACCCTTCGCGCGTTCCACCCCGGCGGACACGGGAACGAACACCGGGTCAGCTGGACGACATATCGCCAGGTGGTGAGGCACCCGCCGGCACCGGCGGGTGGCTTCGCGCCGGGCTCCAAGGACGTGACGCATGCATATCGATCTCACCGGCAAGACGGCGCTGGTCAGCGGATCCACCCAGGGCATCGGGGCGGCCATCGCCGCCGGCCTCGCCCGGGCGGGCGCGACGGTGGCCGTCAACGGCCGTAAACCCGACAAGGTGGAGGCCGCCGCCGACGCGCTGCGCGCGGAGGTCCCCGGCGCGCAGGTCGTCCCGCTCGCCGCCGACCTCGCCACCGAGGAGGGCGCGGACCGCGCCGTGGACCTCCTGCCGGACGTCGACATCCTGGTCAACAACCTCGGGATCTTCGAGTCGAAGGACGCCCTGGAGATCACCGACGACGAGTGGCGCCGCTACTTCGAGGTGAACGTCCTGTCGGCGGTCCGCCTCACCCGCGCCTACCTTCCGGGGATGACGGCCCGCTCCTGGGGACGCGTCCAGTACATCGCCAGCGACTCCGCGATCGTCACCCCCATCGAGATGATCCAGTACGGCATGTCCAAGACCGCCCTCCTGGCCGTCTCGCGCGGCTTCGCCAAGAAGGTGGCGGGCAGCGGCGTCACCGTCAACTCGGTGATCGTCGGTCCCACCCGCACCGGCGGCGTGGAGGACTTCGTCTACGGGCTCGTCGACCGGAGCCTGCCCTGGGAGGAGGCCCAGCGCGTCTTCATGCTGGAGCACCGCCCGCAGTCGCTCCTGCAGCGGCTGATCGAGCCGGAGGAGGTCGCCAACATGGTCGTCTACCTCAGCTCGCCGCAGGCCTCCGCCACCACGGGCGGCGCCCTCCGCGTCGACGGGGGATACGTCGACGCCATCCTCCCCTGAGCACGGCGAGCGATGCCCCGGCTCTTCCGGCGGGCCGCCGACCGGCTGACCGAGGCCGCTCCCGGCTGGCTGGTCGAGACGGTCAGGCCCGCGCCCGCCGCGCTCCGATGGTGGCCGATGCTGCGCATGGCCGTGGCTGTGACCGTCCCGCTCCTGTCGGGGTTCGCCTCGGGGAACGCGGTGGCCGGTCTGATGCCCGCCATGGGCGCCATGAACGCCGGGCTGGCCGACCGGGGCGGCCCCTTCCGGGTCAGGATCACCCGGATGGGCGCGGCCGGTGCCGCCGGGGCGCTGGGGTACCTCATCGGGGCCGCGGTCCACGGCCACGGCTGGTGGATCGTCCCGGTCCTGGTGGCCGTCTCCGTGGTGTCGGCGTCCATCAGCACGAGCGGCGCCACGGGTTCGGCGGCAGGGCTGCAGCTGCTGGTGATGACCGTGATCGCCACCGGCGTGAGGCTGCCGGGACCGCCGGACGCGAACGCGCTGGCGTTCCTGCTGGGCGCGCTCTGGGTGATCGTGCTGGGGGTCGCCGACTGGCCGTTCCATCCCAGGGCCCCGGAGCGGGCCGCCGTGATCGCGGTCTACACGGCTCTCGACCGGCTGTTCACCGAGCACGACGCCCCCGCGCTGAAGGAGTTCGACACCGCTCTCAAGGGCGGCTACGACGTCGTGCTCGGCGCCCGCTCCCCGGCGGGAGGGCTGGATCCCGACCGGACCCGCCTGATCGCCCTGCTGAACCAGGCCTCGCTGCTCCGCAACGCCCTGCTCTCGCTGCGCTACGAGCGACGCGAGCCGCCCGGCGAGCTCGCGTCCGCCCTCAGGGCCGTCGCCGCGGCGCTCGGCGGCGGGCCCCACCCCCGGGTGCCGCCCCGCGGGCCGTACGACTCGCCTGCCGCGCGCGCCCTGTGCTCCGCCGTGCGGGGGGCCGTCGAGCTGGTGTCCGGGGCCGAGGTCGCGGCGGAGCAGCTGCCGTACGAACCGGTCGGCTACCGTTCCCGGCTCCGGGACGCGGTGGAGCGGATGTGGCGGGGCCACCTCGTCCGCGTCTACACGGTCAGGCTCGCGCTCTGCATGGGCGTCGCCGCCACGCTCAGCGGGTTCGGCTGGTTCGAGCGGTCGTACTGGATGATGCTCACCGTCGCGCTGGTGCTCAAGCCCGACTTCGGGTCGGTGTTCGCGCGTGCCGTGCAGCGCGCGCTCGGGACCGTCGTGGGCACGCTGATCGGCACCCTCGTGCTCGTCCTGGTGCCGTACGGCCCGCTGCTCCTGGTCCCCATCGCGGTGTGCGCGGCGCTCCTGCCGTACGGCCTGCAACGCAACTGGGGACTGATGTCGACCTTCCAGGCGCCGCTGGTCCTGCTCCTGGTGGACCTGCTGACGCGCGGGGGCCCCGGGCTGGGCGCGATCCGGCTGGTGGACACGACGATCGGATGCGTGATCGTCCTGGTGCTGGGATACCTGCCGTGGCCGGCGAGCTGGGAGGCGCCGGTCGGGCCGAGGTTCGCCGACGCGGTGACGGCCACCGCCGACTACCTGCGGCACGCCTTCGACGCCGAGCACACCGGCAGGGCGCGGCTGCGTCGCAGGGCCTACGACACCCTGGCCGACCTGCGGACGGTCTTCCAGCGGGCGATATCCGAGCCGCCCGTGATCAGCAGGCGCGTCACCACCTGGATGCCCGCGATGGCCGCGCTGGAACGGGTGGCCGACGAGACCGCCATCACCGTCGCGTGCACCGAGCGCGGCGTGCCGCCACCGCCCGAGGAGGCCGTCCGGGTGCTGGCGGACGCCCTGGAGAGGATCGCCGCGGACGTCCGCGAGGGGCGCGAGCCGGCCGACCCCGGGTCCGGTGAGGAGGAGAGCCTGGAGCGGGTCGACTCCGCGGTCCGCTGCCTGCGCGACACGGTCTCCGGAAAGCACTCGTGCTGACCGGGAACCGCGTCCCGCGAAGGCGGCGAGAGCTACAGGAAGAGGCTCAGGAGCAGGACGAAGACCAGGCCGGTCACCGAGATGACCGTCTCCATCACCGACCAGGTCTTGATGTTCTGGCCCACGGTGAGCCCGAAGTACTCCTTGACCAGCCAGAAGCCCGCGTCGTTGACGTGGGAGAAGAACAGCGATCCCGCGCCGATGGCGAGCACGAGCAGCGAGGTCTCCCCGACGCTGAGGTTGGCGACCAGCGGGGCGAGGATTCCCGAGGCGGTGACGGTCGCGACGGTCGCCGAGCCCGTGGCCAGCCGGATGAGCACCGCGACCAGCCAGGCGAGCAGCAGCACCGACAGGCCGCTGTTCTCCACCCAGGTGGCGATGAGGTCGCCGATCCCGGTGTCGATCAGCGTCTGCTTGAAGCCGCCGCCGGCGGCCACGATGAGCAGGATGCCCGCGATCGGCGGCAGCGACTGCTCCAGGGACTTCGCGACGGCCTTCCTGTCCATGCCGGCGCCGAGGCCCAGGGTGAACATCGCCACGATGACGGCGATGAGCAGCGCCACCAGCGGCGTGCCGAGGAAGTCGAGCACGGTGCGCAGGACGTTGCCCTCGGGGGCGAGGATGTCGGCGAGGGCCTTGCCCATCATCAGCACGACCGGCAGCAGCACGGTGGCCAGGGTGACGCCGAACGACGGCCGCCTGGTGTCCTCGGCCGGGGGCCGGGTCTCGTAAAGCTCCGGTGCCGGTACGTCCACCCAGCGGGCCGCGTACTTGGCGAACAGCGGCCCGGCGATGGCGACCGTCGGGATGGCGACGAGCACGCCCAGGCCCAGCGTGATGCCGAGGTCGGCCTTGAGCGCGTCGATGGCGACCAGCGGGCCCGGGTGCGGGGGGACGAGCCCGTGCATCACGGACAGGCCCGCGAGCGCGGGGATGCCCACCCGGATCAGGGAGACGCCGGAGCGGCGCGAGACCAGGAAGATGACCGGCATCAGCAGTACGAGGCCGATCTCGAAGAACATCGGCAGGCCGATCAGCGAGCCCACCGCGGCCATCGCCCAGGGCAGGGAGCGGGGGCTGGACCGGCCGACGATCGTGTCCACGATCTCGTCGGCCCCGCCGGAGTCGGCGAGCAGCTTGCCGAACATCGCGCCGAGCGCGATGAGCGTGCCGACACCGGCCGCGGTGCTGCCGAACCCGTCGGTGAAGGCGGCGATGGTGTCGGTCATCGCCAGCCCCGCGACGGCCCCGACCGCGAGCGAGCCGAGGGTGAGGCTCAGGAAGGGGTGCAGCCTGAAGTACGTGATCAGCACGACGATCAGCGCGATGCCGACGAGCGCGGCCGGGACGAGCCTGCCGGGGGAGGTGGCGGCGGGTTCGGCGAGCGCGGTGAGGAGGGGGCTCACCTCGCGCTCCCGGCCTCGCCGGTGCCCCGGTTCTCCGGCGTGGCCGTCGTCCGGTCCGTCGCGGCGAGGTAGGCGTCCACGAGCTCGTCGACGGACCTGGCGAAGTCGAGGACGATCCCCTGCTCGTCGGGCTCCAGGGGCTCCAGGGTCCTGTACTGCGACTCGACCAGCGAGGCGGGCATGAAGTGCCCCGGGCGACCGGCCACCCTCCGGCGTACGGCGTCCATGTCGCCGTGGAGGTGGACGAAGGTCACCGTCGGCGCGGCCTCCCGCAGGATGTCCCGGTAGCTGCGTTTGAGCGCCGAGCAGCTCGCCACGCCCCCGGTGGCGGCGTGCTCGGCGAGCCAGGCGCCGATCGAGCGCAGCCAGGGCAGCCGGTCCTCGTCGTCGAGGGGGATCCCGTCCGACATCTTGGCGATGTTGGCCTCGCTGTGGAAGTCGTCGGCGTCGGCGAACGGCAGTCGCAACCGCTGGGCGAGGGCGGCGCCCACGGTGGTCTTGCCGGAACCGGTCACCCCCATGACGACGAGCAGCGCGGCGCCGGGGGGTGGTGCGGCGGGATCCTGAGCGGGGTTCATGGCGACGGCCTCCCATGTCGATCTTCACGACAGCCTGGCTGGATCGTTGATCTCTAAAGGCTGTAAAGCATCTTTTATGCTGTTATGTCCTCATTTGGGGTGTTTAGTCGCAGCAGAGAGCAACGACCGAACGAGTAGGAGACTGCACCGGAGCGCCACGAATAAACTCGGCGCGCCGGTCGCGCTGAGTGATCTCGTCGCCGGTCACGTGCCCGGGGCAGGGCCGCCCCGGGGAGGGCGTCAGGGTTTGCGGGCGACGCCGCAGAACTGGGAGACCTCCGCGGGCTCGCCCCACGGGGTGTGTTCCGGGCGCCAGCGCGAGCAGGAGACCACCCCGGGCTCCAGGAGGTCCAGGCCGTCGAAGAACGAGGCGAGGTGGCCGCGGTCGCGGGCCACGATCGGGGTGCCGCCCCGTTCCATGAACTGCCGCATCGCCTCGTGCATCGCCTCGCCGTGAACCTCCGCGGTGGCGTGCGCGATCACCAGGTAGCTGCCCGGCGGGACGGCGTCGACCAGGGCCTGTACGACCTTCGCGGCCTCGTCGTCATCGGTGAGGTGGTGCAGGATGCCCAGCAGCATCAGCGCGACGGGCTTGGTGAGGTCGAGGGTCTCCGCCGCCGCCCGCAGGATGTGGTGGGGGTCGCGCAGGTCGGCGTCGATGTAGGTGGTGGCGCCTTCGGGGCTGCTGACGAGCAGGGCGCGGGCGTGCACCAGGACCAGCGGGTCGTTGTCGACGTAGACGACCCGCGAATCCGGGGCGAGCCGCTGCGCCACCTCGTGCGTGTTGTCGGCGGTGGGCAGGCCCGTGCCGATGTCGAGGAACTGGCGGATCCCGGCGTCGGCGACGAGGTGCTCGATGCAGCGGCCGAGGAACGCCCGGTCGGCGCGGGCCGAGTCGACGATGCCGGGGATGAGCCCCTCGACCATGTCCCCGGCCTCGCGGTCGGCGGGGTAGTTGTCCTTCCCGCCCAGCCAGTAGTTCCAGATGCGGGCCGAATGCGGCCGGTCGGCGTCGAGCTCCACGGGCTGCCAGTCAGACTCGCGAGAGGTACTCATGGGGGCGAAATCCGTTCATGAGGTATTCGAATCGGATGGGATGGTAGGTAGTTGATCACAAGCGCGATGTTCGGGGCAAATCAACTACGCATCCACAGTGGTCGTGAAACCCGCATGTAGCTGCCATTTCGCACGATGGGGAACGGCGGCCCCCGATGCCCTGCGGGGCCCGAGAAAGGCGACAGTCCGGGCGGGGGCCCTGTCGTCCCCGCGCGGACACTTCCCCTCTTCACAGGCGCCGTTCACCTCGGGCCCGCTCATGATCGGGCCTGTCGCCTCGCGGCGGAGGTGGCGGGATACGGGAAAGAAAACAAAGCATTCTTGTACGGCGATATTTCCGCTGTGAGGAAGTTATGACCGTTGTCAGTCCTCTCGCGGGGAAACCTCCGGCGCGGTGGCCGCCGGAGGCGCGGACCCGGCGAGCCGGGCGACCCTCAGCAACGGGATCGCCGCGGCGAGGGTGCCGAACACGCAGAGCACGAGGACGGGCAGCCCCACCAGGGCCCCGGCCTCGGTGAGGAGGTCTTCGCCGAAGAAGGGGACGGCGTAGGTCAGGTGAATGACCTGTATCCCCACGAACGTCCCGGCGATCGCCGCCAGGCCGGTGAACAGGATCAGCGTGGCGCCCGTACGCCCCAGCAACCGGCCGGGTGTGATCACCTGTCGGTGGCTGAGCAGCGCCAGCACGGCGACCGTCCACCCGGCCCAGGGGACGAACTCGCCGAGCAGATACCAGAGCGGACCTCCCGGCATGCCGGTCAGGGCGCACAGGAGCATGAACGGCTGGGTCACCGCGACCGCCGACCATGCCAGCCGGAGGGCGCCGACGCGCCGGTGCAGCAGCACCGCCACCAGGGCTCCGGCCAGCGGCGCGGTCTTGATCACAAGGGACAGGACCGCGACGAGGTGGTCGTGGCCCTCCTCCCCGCCCGGCGGACGTCGGCCCATCTTGTCGGCCAGCGGCTCCAGCAGCGCCGACACCACCAGGTACACGGTCATCGCCCGGAGCACCGGCTGGGTCAAGGTGAAGCGCACCCCCGCGGCGGCCTCGCGCCACCAGCCCGCCCGGGGCCCCGGCGGCTCCTCTGGTACGTCGAGGTGGCGCTCCTCTGGCACGTCGAAGTGGCGCTCCTCTGGTACGTCGAGGCGGTGCTCCTCTGGTACGTCGAGGCGGCGGAACAGCAGCGCCGAGGCGGCGGACGCCACGGCCATGGCCGCAAGGACGGCCGGTACGACGGTGTCGGCATCGTCGCCGAGCATCAGCGGAACGGTGAAGGGGCCGATCGACGCCACGCAGAACAGCGCGGCGTTCACCGGGACCAGCCGGTCGCGGCCGACGACGGACGGGAGGTGGGCGTTCCGGGTGACCTCTCCCATGGTCCATACGATCGCCAGTGCCACAATGGCCACCGCGAAGTGAGGGAACCCGGCCACCCCCAGCCAGGAGACGACCGCGAGGGAGGCGAGCACCCCCGCGCTCAACAGGCCCGTCACCACCAGGGCCGGCCCGCGCCGTACCCGGTCGACCAGCACGCCGAGGGGGAGGGCCAGCAGCAGTGGCGTCAGGAGCGCGGCCATCTGCAGCAGGCCGATCTCGCTGAAACCGGTGTCCAGCAGGATCAGGGTGGAGAAGGCGATCGTGCCGGCCGGGACGCACATGCCGAGCTGCTGGCTCAGGCCACCGGGCAGGAACGACGACGGACGGCGCCGCGGCGGGCTGGGGCAGATCATCCGCGCATCCTCCCGCCGGACGGACCCCGTGGCACGCGTCGCCGCTCCTCACGCCCCCCTTCGCTGCCGGGCATCGCGAACTGGACGAGGAAGGGCTGCGCGCCGGAGATCCGGACACGCTGCACGCGCAGCGGGACGAACCGCCGCTCGATCCCGGCCGCGATGTCACCGGCGTCGGGAAGCAGGACCACGGCCATACCGCCGGGCGTCAGGACACGGCGCAGCTCCGTCCACCAGTGCGAGGAGGAGGCGGAGAGCCGTCCCCGCGCGGCGACCTGGCCGTTCCAGGGAGGGTTGCACAGGACGCGGTCGACGCCGCCGTCCGGCAGCGGCAGGTGACCGGCGTCGGCCCGGTCGAGGGAGATCGGCAGCCCCGCCGCGTTCTCCCTCGCCGCCCGCAACGCCTCCGGCGCCAGGTCGAAGCCATGGAAACGGGCTCCCGGCTGGTGGAGCCCGGCCTCGATCAGCAGGGTTCCCGCGCCGCAGCAGGGGTCGAGGACCGTGTGCCCGGGGTGGATGTCGGCCATCCGCACCATCGCGGCGGCCAGCGGAGGATGCAGGGTCCCCGGAATGGAGTGCTGTTTGTAGGCACGCCGGTGCAGGGGCCGGTCGGTGATCCTCAGCATGAGGGTGGCCCGCGTGCCGTCGAGGGTCAGCCGCCACCCGCTGTGCGCGGGCGGCGGGCCGACGCCCGCCCGCCGCGAGTGGTAACCGGTCCCCAGCCGCCGCGCCAGGACCTGGCCGACGGCGTCCTCGGCGTCGTACCGGTTGAAGGCGCGCCTGCCCAGGAACGACGCCGACACCTCGATCCCGGCGACCCCGGCGACCGTGCCCGGGCCTCCCTGCTCCTCCCGCAGCCGCATCAGCGCGCCGACGTCGGCGGTGTCGGCGAGCCGGGCGAGCTCGGTGAGGTCCCGCTTGGCCGTGCCGATGTCGGGCCGCTGCGCGGCGAGCAGGAACACGTCGTCCGCCGTGCTCAGCCCGAGCGCTCGCGGTCCCGGCCGGAATGTGCGGAAGTGGACTTCGCGATGCCCCAGATGGGTGACCGTTCCGAGTCCGAGCTGGAGTATCTCGGCCGCGACCGTCGACTCCAGCCCGTGAACGCACCGCGCCACCAGACGCGCCGCCGTCACGAGACGGCGAGAGCGCTGGGACGCGGTGCGGTGAGAAAACCTCGCGCGAACGCGCATAGTGATCGTTCTTCTCCCACGTCAGCCCGGAACGGCGCCACGCCGTCCCGCGTCGTCGACGACGGGGTGTGCCTCGCTTCGCCGACGGGGGCTTAGCGGAGGCTGAAGAAGAACGAGTACGTCATAACCGAGGATTTTAGCGATCGACGCCGCGTACGCAACCGGCGGTGCGGTCCTGGGCCCGGTATGACCTCGGGCTCGGTGGGTTCCAGGGTCGGTGCGGTCCTAGGTTCGGAGCGGTTCCGGGTTCGGTGGGTTCCGGGGTCGGTGCGGTCCCAGGGGCGGGGGTCCTAGGTTCGGGGCGCTCCTGGGTTCGGTGTGGTCCCGGGTTCGGGCGGTCAGCTCCAGGGGAGGGCGCCGCGCTCCGCCCAGTAGCGTTCGGGCTCCTCCGCCAGCCCGGCGAGCCGCTCCTCCAGCTCCGCGTCCCACCCGACCCCGGCGGCGGCGAGGTTGTCGCGCAGTTGCCCGGCCGAGACCGCGCCGCTCAGCACCACCCCGGCCCACGGCCTGGCCAGTACGGCGGCCAGGGCGAGCGCGTCCGGAGTGGTGTCCCGCTCGCGTGCGGCGGCGACGAGCGGGGCGGGGGCCGCGCGGACGGTCAACCGGCCGTTCGCCACGCCCTCCTTGACGATCACACCCATCCCCGCCTCGTACGCCCGCCCGAGAGCCTCGCCGGCCGAGCGTTCCAGCAGGTTCCACGTCGACTGCACCGTGTCGAACACTCCGGTTCCGATCGCCCGCTCGATCGTGTCCGCCTGGCGCGGCCCGCTCGTCGACAGACCGATCGCGACCCCCTCGGCCCGCAACGCGCGCAACCCGTCGAGCACGTCCTCGTCGTCGAGCACGCCGCTCTCGACCGTCGCCGAGTGGATCTGGTAGAGCGACAGGTGCTCGCCGAGCAGCGCGCGCGTCTGTTCCAGCTGGACGCGGAACCGGTCGGCGGTGAGCTCCTTCACCTCGTGCCGCTCGGCGTCCAGCCGCCAGTCGCCGACGTAGGCGTATCCCCACTTCGAGCCGACCGTGACGGCCTCCGGGGCTATCCCGCGCTCGCGCAGCCACCCGGCGAGGAACTCCTCCGCCCGCCCGTACGAGCGCGCCGTGTCGAGGTAGCGCACGCCCGCCGCCCACGCGGCGTCGAGCACGGCCCAGGTGCGCGACCGCATCGCGGCGACGTCCCGGCCGTCGCCGAGGTCCTCGGCGCGGCCGAGTGTGATGTAGGCGGGACGGCCGAGGGCCGCCAGCCCCAGGCCGATCGATGTCACGGACAGGGAGGTCTGGCCCAGCGGGCGTCGGACCAGCGCGTTCATGAGCGCCAATATAGCGACCACGCGTCCGGGGACGCTGGAAGGCTCAGCGCGCCGGGAACGCTCGGAGCACCGGAAACGCTCGGAGCACCGGAAACGCTCGGGGCGCTGGGAAGGCTCAGGGCGCGTCGGTCTTCGCTTCCGCTTCCGCTTCCGCTCCTGCTCCTGCTCCTGCTTCCGCTCCCGTCGCACCGCGTCGTGCCGGTGGTGAATACCATCGCCGGGGCCGTTCGTGACTTTACATAACGAAATAGGTTTGTGTTTTCTTTCTGCTCTCGCGGAGGTTTGAACGCATCTCGAAAGCACACTCGCCCTCGCTCGGGTGTGAGGAAGGACCGACCTTCTTTCTTTGCAAATCGCATGATTCCTGGACTTATCAAGATTCGGGGCTAAAGGTAGAAAACAGTCGGCTTCACAGGGATACGGGGAGATACTCCGGCCGGAGCCGTTCTGGAGGGCGTATGGGGAAGTGGCGGGCCGTGGTCGTCGCGGTGCTGGCGCTGTTCGTTCTGGGCGCGGGGGCGCCGGTCCACGTGGCGGCCGAGAAGTCGTACGAGGTGTGGCTGGTCGACCAGTCCAACACCAACGGGCTCGCCCACGGCGGGACCGTCAGCGTGTACTCCGGACGCGACGTCACCAAACAGCTGTCGTCGGCGCAGCCCGTCCACGTCATAGATCTGGGCGGCGCGACCTCGTCCCTCTGCCTGGCGAGGACCGGCAGCGTGCCCGTGCGCCCGCACATGATCGTTTTCAACAAGGCCGACACCCACGCCGCGCTCGCCTTCGTCGCCAGCGGCCACGTGGTCGTCTTCGACGCCCGCACCCGGCAGCCGCTCACCTGCCTCCTCACCGAGGCCGGGGCGGGAGGGGTACGGCAGGCCCACGCCCTCTGGCCCACCGAGGACGACAGATACCTGATCATCGCCAACCAGAACGGCAAGAAGCTGGAGCGCGTCAGCACCGACTACGCCTCGAACACCTTCGTCCAGCAGCCGGCCGCGACGATCGACCTGGCCGGTTGCACCACCCCGAACGGCGCGCCGTGCCAGTCGGCCGCGCTCCGGCCGGACAACGCGCCGATCTGCCCGTTCATCGCCTCGGACAACGGCCCGGTCTTCGTCAGCCTGCGGGGCGGCGGGATGCTCGTGGTCGACTGGCACACGACGCCGATGTCCATCGTGGGGGAGTACGACGCGACCAGGATCCCGGCGAACGGGTGCGGGTTCATCGAGGCGAAGGGCACCGTCTTCGGCAACGGGGGCGGGGGCACGCACAGCAACCTCGACCAGTTCACCGTGTTCCGGCTGCCGATGAGCGGCTACTCACCCGCGAACCCGCCCAACACCCCGCCGGTCCAGCTGCTCTTCAACGACGACACGCCCGAGCGCGACGCCCACGGCGTCCTCGCGTCCGCCGGGGAACGCCACGTGTGGGCCGGTGACCGCGACGCCAACGTCGCCGAGGTCTTCGACGGGGCGAGCGGCGCCCACGTCGGCACCGTCGACCTCGTCTCCCCGTTCAGCGCGGACCCGACGGTCGACCTCTTCGCCGTCTCCCCGGACCACAAGTGGGCCTTCGCCTCGACGCGGGGGCCGAACCCGCTCTCCGGCGACCCGCACTCCTCCCACGGGACCGACCCGGGGATGCTGATCCTCAAGCTGACCGGCAACGGCAAGAAGGGCACGGTCGAGGGCCTGATCCGGATCTCCAACGTGGACGCCGGAGGTGTCCAGCGGGCCGACGCCCACGGCATCCGCGTACGGAGTACGGACTGACCGGACCTGACGGTTCCCCGGCCCGGTCCGCCGGACGGCCCGGGAAGACGCTCCCGGAGGGACCGGGGCGTACGCCTGACGCGGGTTCTCACGCGCGGGAGGGGCCGTCCCGGTCGTCAGGGCCGGCCCCTCTGGGAGCTCGGGGAACTCGGGGAACTCGGGGAACTCGGGGAACTCGGGGAGTCGGTGTCAGCTGGGGTTGGCGGCGTGGGTCAGGGTCTCCCAGGCGACGAAGAGGACGTTCGTCCCGGCCGGGCGCTGCTGCTCGGTGAGACGCTGGGTGTTCGTCATGGCGATGCCCATCCGGGTGTTCAGGGCGTTGAAGCCGACCTCGGTGATCGGGCCCAGCCCGAGGTGGAGGGTGCCCCCGCACAGCGAGGACGGCACGGTGGCGCCGAGCTGGTACTTCGCCTGCATGCCCAGCGCGTGGCGCAGCCGCTCGCTGATCTCCGGGTAGAGGTCCTGCCCCTGGATCCGGGTGGTCTCGGCGAAGTGCGAGATGGCCGACAGTCCGTACCCGGTGTGGGTGAAGTCGCGGCAGGTCTCCTGGGTGAGGCCGTCCATGAAGGTGGACTGGCCCTGCCAGTAGTCGATGATCTCGGCGCGGGTGTCGATGCTACTTCCCGGAGGTGCCTTGGGAAGCGCGCCGTCGGACGAGATGTAGATGAAGGCCGGCACCCGCCCGCGGAACTTGGCCACGGCCCTGTCGTAGCTCGCCCGGTCCTCAAGGAAGACGGAGATGCCGAGCGCGGCCTCCATCATGCTCAGTTCCCAGTTGCCGTTGCTGTTGGAACCGTTGATGATCTTCGGCAGGTAGACGGTCCGAAGCATGGTGGAGAAGCGGCTGACGGAGGCGGCGGACCAGCCGGTGTAGGTGTAGCGGATGATCTCGGCGGCCCTGGGCCACGAGGACCCGGCCCACCCGGTCTGCAGCGGGGCGTTGCTGTTGGTGTGGTCCTTGATCACCGCCGACCAGGCGTCCATGATCTGGATGGCCTTCTGGGCGTACCTGCTGTCCTGCGTGATGTACCAGGCCAGAGCCATGGTGTACGCGGCGAGCGCGTCCTGGCGCTCGTCGGTGCAGCCGTTGTTGGGGTTGGAGTAGGAGCCGCACTCCACGATCGCGCGCGGCTTGGGGGTCCGCGACAGCGACGCCAGGGAGTGCCCCATCATCTGGTCGAAGGCGCCCTTCCACGGCTGGGCGCCCGCGTTGACCTTCGACCGGACGAAGTCGAGCTGGGCCTTGCTGACCAGGACTCCCGGGTGCGTGAAGGTCGCCGGGGCGGCCTGCGCCTGCACTCGCGCGGCCGGGAGGTTCGGCAGCGGCGCGGCGCCGGCGGCCGGGGCGGCGAGAGTGGTGACGGCGAGAGCCGTGGCACCCAGGATCGCGGTTGCCGTCGTTCGGATGCGTCTGAGCATGTGGAGCTCCTCGCTGGCCTGACAGGCCAAGGGGGTGGCGAGAGATCTCGGCCGGGGGGCTTGATGACCGCCCATCCAACCGACCTCGACAACCATCCGTCAATATCTTTAGGAAAGTTTCCTAACATTTAAAGGTCCCATCGGGACCCTTTATGGGGCTCCTTGCGTCCGGGCGGGACGGTGCCACCGGACCGTGCGGAGACGGCGTCGCTCCCGCGTGCCTCGTCATAAGGAATGCCGTCGCCCCCGGACGCCCCCGGACGCCCCCGGACGCCTCCGGCGCGCCCGGGGCGTACCGCTATTGACACGGCAATGGCGGGGTAGCAAGCTGAGACCATATGTACAAATCGATTTGCAACACAGGCGTGCCCTTCCCGCCGCAGGTGGTGACGCATGGGTGAGGTTCCCCGGCGGGTCCTGGTGACCGGGGCCGCGGGCAGGCTGGGGCGGCTGATGCTCGACCTGCTCGCGCACCGGGGCGTGGCGGCCACCGCCCTCGACCTGCACGACCCGGGCGGGCCGGTGGCGGGCCGGGTGGTCGTCGGAGACGTCGGAGACCCCGCGACGGTTCGCGACGCGCTCGACGGGGTGGACGCCGTCGCGCACTTCGCCGCGATCCCGGCCCCGGTCCTCGGCACGCCGGAGGAGGTCTTCTGCGGCAACACCCGGGCGACCTTCGTGGTCCTGGAGGAGGCGGGCCGGGCGGGGGTGCGCCGGGCCGCCATCGCGAGCAGTTACTCCGTGCTCGGTCTCCCCTGGGCCTCGCGCCCGCTGCACCCGGCCTACCTGCCGATCGACGAGTCGCTGCCCCTGCAGGTCGAGGACCCGTACGGGCTGTCGAAGCAGGCCGACGAGGCGACCGCCGCGATGATGGCGCGCCGCCACGGCATGACGGTCGTCGCGCTGCGCTTCCCCCTGCTCGGCGGGCCGGGGGACAAGCTCGACAAACGCGCGGAGGAGTACGCCGAGGACCCCGGCTCCGGCGCCGCCGAGCTGTGGACCTACCTCGACGGCAGGGACGCCGCCCTCGCCACCTGGCAGGCGCTCACCCGGCCGATCGAGGGCTACCGCGCGATCTTCGTGACGGCCGAGGACACGCTGGCCCCGCAGCCCACCGAGGAACTGCTCGACCGCTTCCACCCCGGGGTCGAGCGGCGGGCGCCGCTGCCGGGCCGGGCCGTCCCGATCGACCTGGGTGAGGCCCGGCGCCTGCTGGGCCTCACCGTCCGGCACCCCTTCACGATGCCGGGCGCGGCGGAGACCGCGTGACCCCTCTTCCCGTACCGGACGCCGCGGAGGCCGCGTGACATCCCTTCCCATGCCCGAGACCCAGGCCCCCTGGCCCGCCAGGGACGCCCTCCGCATCACCGGGGTGCGGCCGATCGTCACCGCCCCCGAGGGCGTGCCCCTCGTGGTGGTCCGGGTCGACACCAGCGACCCCGGCCTGTACGGCCTGGGCTGCGCGACCTTCACCCAGCGCTTCCACGCCGTCGCCGCCGCGGTGGAGCACCACGTCGGCCCCCTCCTGGTCGGCCGCCACCCCGCCGACATCGAGGACATCACCAGGATGGTCCACTTCTCCTCCTACTGGAGGGGCGGCCCGGTCCTGAACAGCGCCCTGTCGGGAGTCGACCAGGCACTCTGGGACATCGCGGGCAAGCGCGCGG
This sequence comes from Streptosporangium sp. NPDC002721, assembly GCF_042888905.1. Taxonomy (NCBI): domain Bacteria; kingdom Bacillati; phylum Actinomycetota; class Actinomycetes; order Streptosporangiales; family Streptosporangiaceae; genus Streptosporangium; species Streptosporangium sp. NPDC002721. The sequence goes on along the minus strand of NZ_JBIAQI010000046.1, from coordinate 12,274 downwards.
GCATGCCCGTGTACGAGCTCCTCGGCGGCCGGGTGCGCGCCGCGGCCGACACCTACCTGCACGCGGGCGCGGCCACCGTGGAGGAGACGATCGAGGAGGCCCAGGCGATCCTGGCGTCCGGATACCGCCACGTGCGGCTCCAGACGGGGGCGCCGGGGCTCGGCCACTACGGTTCGCCGGGCTCGCCGGGCGGCTATCCCGGTTCCCCGTACCCCGACGGATGGGACGTGCAGCGCTACCTGCGCGACACCCCGAAGCTGTTCGAACGGGCCCGCCGGGAGCTGGGGGAGGAGCCGGGCCTGATGCACGACGTGCACTCGCGGCTCACCCCCAAGCAGGCGATCGCCCTCGCGCGGGCGCTCGAACCGTACCGGCTCTTCTTCCTGGAGGACCCGATAGCGCCGGAGTTCTACGACCGCCTGCCCGAGGTCCGTGAGGCCGCCCCGATGCCCATCGCGGCGGGTGAGCAGCTCAGCTCCGTCGCCGACGCGGCCAGGATCGTCCGCGAGGGCGGCGTCGACCTGCTGCGGCTGCACGTCTCGTCGGTGGGCGGGCTCACCCCCGCGCGCAAGCTGGTCGCGCTCTGCGAGCTGACCGGCGTGGGCACCGCCTGGCACTCGCCCGCGGACGTCTCGCCGGTGGGCGCCGCCGCCAACGTGGCGCTCGACGTGACCACGCCCGCCTTCCAGATCCAGGAGGGACACCTCTACCCCGAGGCCGTCCACGAGGTCTTCCCCGGAACGATCGGCCCCGTCAACGGATACCTCTACCCGAACGACGCGCCCGGCTGGGGAATCGACCTGGACGAGACGCTGGCGGCCAAGTATCCGCCGCTGGAGCACCTCCACGAACGCTGGTCGGCGCGGGTGCGCCGGCCCGACGGCGGTATCGAGCCGCCCTGAGAAACTTGTCGTTATAGTGGGTGTAAGGAGTGTGTCGATGTAAGATCCCCCCATGGTCCCGGCACCCTCCGAGGAGCGACCCCCCACGCGGCGTGAGCGGAGGAAAGGGGAGACGCGGCGTGCCATCGCGGGCACGGCGCGCCGCCTGTTCGCCGAGCGCGGCTTCGAGACCGTGACTGTGGCCGAGATCGCGGCGGTGGCCGACGTCTCGACCAAGACGGTCTTCAACCACTTCCCGGTCAAGGAGCAGATCTTCTTCGAGGCCGACCCGCTCGGGTGGCCCGCTCCCGAGCTGGCCCTGCGGGAGCGCGTGGCGGGGGAGCGGCCCGTCGACGCGATCCGCCGCGTCATGACCCGGCCCTCGTCCGGTGCCGCTGTCGGGGCCGGGGAGGGTACGGACGACGCGGCTGACGCGGTCGACGCCGGAGCGGTCGCCGTCCACGCGAGGGTCTACCGCGACAGCCCCGCGCTGCGGTCGTACTCCCGGGAGATGTTCGCGGGCCAGGAGCGCGCGCTGCGCGAGGCGATCGAGTCCGGCGCGGGGGAGGGTGAGCCCGGCGCGGCCGGGGTGCTCGGGGCCGGGGTGGTGGCCGCGCTCATCCTGGCGGCCGTCCGCGAGGTCTGGGAGTCCACCCTGCTCAGGATCGCCGCCGGCGCCGCCTTCGAGGACGCCGCGACCCTCGGACGCCACGAGCTGGACGCCGCCCTCGACCTCCTCTCCCGCGACTCGCCGGGCCTCGACCCGCCGGGCCGTGACCTGCCCGGACGTGACCCGGTGGGTCAGGGCTCGCCGGACCGTGACCTGCCCGGACGTGACCCGCTGGACCGTGGCTCACCCGGCCGTGAGCTGCCGGATCTCGCGCGTGGTGGCCCGTCACGGGTCCCGTCCGCCGAGGTGGCGCGGCCCCTGGAGGACGAGCCCGCGCGGCGGGCGGAGGGAGCGCGGGAAACGCAAGGAGCGGAGGGAGCGCGGGAAACCCGGGAAGCGGAGGAAACCCGGGAGGCGGAGGGAGCGCGGGAGGCGGAGGGAGCGCGGGGGGCGCGGGAGCGGGCTCCGGCGGGGGGCGAGGGGGCCGGTGCCGCAGGGCAGGGCGTCCGCGGGCCGGTCCGCGGTGACCGTCCCAGCATCACCAGGGTCGCGCAGCTCGCCGGGGTGAGCGCGACCACGGTCTCGCACGCGCTGAACGGGCGCCGCCCGGTGGCCGAGGAGACGCGCCGGCGCGTGCTGGCCGCGATCGACCAGCTGGGATACCGGCCCAACGTCCTCGCCCGAGGGCTGCGTACGAGCAGGAGCCAGACGATCGGGCTGATCATCCCGGACATCACCAACCCCTTCTACCCGGCGCTGGCGCGCGGGCTCCAGGACGTGCTGGGACCGGCGGGCTACGACGAGATCATCAGCAACACCGACGGCGACCGGGAGCTGGAGCGCGCCGCCATCGAGCAGATGATCGCCCGGCAGGTGGACGGCCTCGCCTTCGCGGTCTTCCACACGCACGCCGAGGACCTGCTGCCCGTCATCGGGGCGGGCATCCCCGTCGTGCGGCTCGGGGGCCGCCTGGTCCAGGCCGGTGTCGACGTCGTGCACAGCGACGACGAGGGCGGGGCCGCCGAGGCCACCCGCTACCTGCTGGAACGCGGCTACCGCAGGATCGGCTTCGTCTGCGGCCCGCACGCGGAGGGGCCCGCGGCCGAGCGCGTCACGGGTTACCGTTCCGCGTTGCTGGCCGCCGGGGCGGACGCCGACCCCCGGCTCGTGGCGCACACGCACTTCAGCCGGGCGGGCGGGTCGTCGGGCACCGCCCGCCTGCTCGACCTGCCGGACCCCCCGGACGCCGTGCTGTGCGCCAACGACATCATGGCCATCGGCGCGCTCGACACGGCCGGGGAGCGGAGGCTGCGCGTCCCCGAGGACCTGGCCGTCATGGGGTTCGACGACATCGAGGCGGCGAGCCTCGTCTCGCCGGGGCTGACCACCATGGCCAACCCGGCCAGGGAGATCGGCCAGGCGTGCGGCCGCCGCCTGCTGGACCGGCTGCGGGGCGGGACGGCGGAGCCCTCCGCCGAGACGGTCATCCCGGCCCGGCTGGTCCGCCGCCGGTCGGCCTGACCGCTCCGCCGTGCGTGCGAGCCTGAGCGCTCTTCGCCATGCGTGCGGATCCGGATGTTCCGTCATGTGTGCGGGCACGAACGCCCCGTCGCGCGTGTGAGCCTGAGCGCTCCGCCGTGCGTGCGAGCCTGAGCGCCCCGCCACGCGTGCGGGCCTGAATCGTCGCGCCGCGCGTGCGGGTCCGGACGTTCAGTCGCGCCCGGCCGGGCCCCTTCGCTCCGGGGTGACCCTTGACACCCGCTGTGTTGCGTGTAAGTTTCGGAACCAATCTTAACGATTTGCGTAGCCGCCGTCCTGTGATCCGGATCCCCGCCGGGGCACGGGCGAGAGCCCGGACTCATCCTCCGCGACCCCCCCCGAGGAAGTGACGATGCCGATGCCAACCGGCCCATCCCGATCACCCCACAGCGCCCGCAGCGCCCGCAGCGCCCGCAGCGCCCGCCGGGTGCCGGAGCCCGCCAGACGCGGGAGCACCGGATTGTCGTGCGCGGATCGTGCCGCGCACACCGTACGTACCGCCGTGGCGGGGAAGGACGCGACATGAGAGCAGGCAAGCGGGTCCTCGTCGCCGGTCTGGCGCTCGCGGTGGGACTCACCGCGGCCGCCTGCGCGGGCGGCGGGCAGGGCGGTGGCCAGACCGGCGGCCAGGGCGGCGGGCAGGCGGCGGGCCAGACGCTGAAGATGTGGACGTTCAAGCGGACCCACGCCGACGCCCTGGCCAAGGCCGCCGAGCAGTTCAAGGCGGAGACGGGCATCGCCGTCACCATCGAGGCGATCACCCCCGACGACGTGTTCGTCAGCAAGGTGCAGAGCTCCGCGCAGACCGGTGACCTGCCGGACGTGCTGGAGATGCACGCGGGCGGCGAGGACCTCGAGATGGGCTCCTCGGGCCTCCTCGTCGACCTGGCCGCCGACGTCTCCGACGCCTGGAAGCAGCGGCTGCTGCCGACCACCCGCGAGGCCGGGCTGATGACCCAGCAGCGGATCGACCTCGCGGCCAACGACTCGCCGTTCAAGCAGGTCAAGGCGGGCACCCTGTTCAGCGTGCCGTTCACGGCCGGCGCGTTCGGCATCGTCTACGCGAACAAGGAGAAGCTCAAGGCCGCCGGGCTCGACCCGGACACGCCGCCGAAGACGTGGGAGGACTTCCTCACCGCGCTGGAGGCGACCACCGGCAAGGACGCGAAGCAGGGCGGCCTCTCCCTGGGGCTGAAGGTGACCCAGACCGGCTTCAACTGGGCCTACCAGCCGCTGGCCCACTCCTATCTCGGCAAGGAGAGGTTCCAGGCGCTGTTCGCCAAGGGCGCCGCGCAGGGCTTCGCCTCGCCCGACGGGATCAAGACGCTGGAGCTGTACAGCAAGCTCACCCCGTACTGGATGCCCGGTACGACGTCGCTCGGCATCGACGAGGCGGACGTCGCCTTCGCGCAGGGCAAGTCCGCCTTCAACATCGGCGGCACCTTCACCCTGGCGTTCCTCGCGCAGAACGGGATGACCCCCGACAAGGTGCTCGCCTTCCCGATCCCGCCGTCCGCCGAGGGGCTCAACAAGGAGATCGTGATGGCGCCCCTGGCGCTCACCTCCCTCGGCGTCACCGCCACCAGCAAGAACCGGGAGGCGGCGGTCAAGTGGCTGGACTTCGTGACCTCGCCCAAGGGGGCGGGCGTCGTCGCGAAGACCTCGCTCGACCTGCCGGCGACCGACCTCGGCACGGAGGCGGAGACCCTGCTCGGACCCGACCTCGCGTCGCTGCAGAAGTACTTCACCGGCGCCCCGGAGGCCACCTACGAGGCCGGTGACACCACCTTCTTCCCCTCCGACTACGACCAGGTCAAGCCCGGGAACCTGATGGTCAGGCTGACGCCGCTCAAGGAGGTCACCCCGCAGCAGGCCGGGACGGAGATGGACAAGATCATGGGCTCCATGTGGAAGTCCACCAAGTGAGCACCCTCACCACCGAGGATCGTGCCGGGCGGCTCCCCGCGGAGCCGCCCGGCCGCGGTCGCAGCCGTGGCCGGAGCCGCTGGGGGCGGTGGCTGACCGGGTGGGCCTTCGTGCTGCCCGCGGTGGCGCTGTTCCTGCTGATGGGCGTCTACACCATCGGCACCGGTCTCGCGCTGAGCTTCGCCAAGTGGAACGGCTTCACCCCCGAGTGGAAGTGGGTCGGTCTCCAGAACTACCTCGACCTGCTCTACGCCGACCCGGCGCTCGCCCCCGAGCTGCGCCGGGCGGCCTGGAACACCTTCCAGGTCATGGTGGCCGTCCCGGCGCTCACGGTGGCGATCTCGCTCCCGCTCGCGGTCGCGCTGAACTCCGTCAGGCGGCTGCGCGGGGTGCTCCGCTCGGTGTACTTCCTGCCCTACGTCACCACCGGCATCGCGGTCTACTACGCCTGGCGCTACGTGCTGGAGCCCGACGGGGCGATCAACGTGTTCCTGCGGTCGGTCGGCCTGGGCAGCCTGTCGCAGCCCCAGGGCTTCCTCGGCAACCCCGACACCGCGCTTCCCACGCTGATCCTGGTGCTGGTCTGGTCGAGCGTCCCCGTCGCGACCCTGCTCTACCTCAGCGGGCTGCAGGCCATCGACCCCAATGTGATCGAGGCCGCCCACATCGACGGGGCCGCGCCGCGCCAGGTGCTGCGCCGTATCGTCTGGCCGCTGCTCGTGCCCCTCACCGCGGCCATCGTGCTGCTCGGCGTACGGGACGCGCTGCACGGCTTCCAGATCTTCCTGATCATGACGAACGGCGGGCCCGGCGGGCACACCGACGTGCTCGGCCTGCAGGTCTACCGGCTCTCGTTCATGAAGGGCCTCGCCCAGACCCTGGGGATGGCGAGCGCCCTGGGCTGGCTGCTCTTCGCCGGAGCCCTGCTGCTCACCCTGGTCAACGCGCGGCTGCTCAGGAGGATTCGTTGATCGGGTCACGCGTCGTGAGGACCATCGCCCGCACCGCCCTGGTGGCGTACGCGCTCATCAGCCTCTACCCGTTCCTGTGGATGCTGTCCGGCGCCTTCAAGACCAGGGAGGAGATCCTCGAGAGCGGCGACCTCATCCCGGCCGCCCCCACCCTGGACACCCTGGTGGCCACCTGGAGCCGCCTGCACTTCTTCGACTACTTCCTCAACAGCCTCCAGGTCACCGCGCTCACCGTCGCCGGGGTGCTGGTGGTCTACAGCCTCGCCTCGTACGCCTTCGCGGTGCTGGACTTCCCCGGCAGGAAGGCGCTGTTCTGGTTCTTCGTCTCGCTGCTGTTCGTCCCGGGCATCACGGTGCTGCTCCCCGTGGTGATCCTGGAGAAGAACCTCGGCATCCTGGGCTCGCACCTGGGGCTGGTCCTGCCGTTCGTCAACGGCACCGCCCCGCTGACGGTGCTGCTGCTCACCAACGGCTTCAGCTCGATCCCCCGGGAGCTGCGCGAGGCCGCCCGCGCGGACGGGGCGCGGGAGTTCCGGATCTTCTGGTCGGTCTACCTGCCGCTCGCCCGCCCCACCCTCATCACGGTCGCGGTGCTGACCGCGGTGCCGACCTGGAACGAGTACGTCCTGACGCGGGTGTCCCTCAACGACGCCTCCCTCTACACCCTGCCGCTCGGCCTGGAGACCCTGCTGTCGAGCGACGTGCCGCACTACAACGAGGTGATGGCCGCGTCCCTGATCATCGTCATCCCGGTCATCGCGCTCTTCCTGCTGCTGCAGCGCTACTTCGTCAACGGCCTCGTCGGAGCCGTCAAGGGGTGACCCCCGGCCGGGCGGGCCGCCCGGCCGGTCCGGGGAACTCAGAGCCGGGTGAGGCGTACCGCGTCGGCGACGACGATTCCCGTGCCGGAGGTCCAGCGGCTGACACCGACGGCGTTGTACGTCCCGGCCTTCAGGGCGAACGTCCCGATGCTCCGCCAGGCGCCGCCACCGGCCCGCTGGTCGACGTACACCGTCCTGCTTCCGGTGGAGGTGGCGACGATGTACGGGGCGGAGCCGTTGTGGCCCGGGGCGGCCGGGTACCAGACCTCGACCTGGTAGGTGGCCGCGGCGGGGACGGCGAGACGGTACCAGGCGACGTCGCTCGCGGTCACCGGCCTCGCCTGGCGGTGGTCGGGGCCGTGGCGCCCGGCGGCGGAGGTCGAGGCGGTCCAGTTCGCGCTCGCGGTGAACGCGCCGGAGGTGGAGTTGTCGACGGTCGCCGTCCAGGGGGCGGTGCTCCCCGTGACGTACCGCATGTACTTGGCCCAGTCCCAGTGGGAGCCCGGGTCGGTGTGCGTGGCGCCGGGGACCTGGTTGTGCCCGATGATGTGCGAGCGGTTCTTGGGGATGCCGTACTTGTCGCACAGGGCGCGGGTCAGGGCCGCCGAGGCGCGGTACATCGCGTCGGTGAACCAGGAGGCGTTGTTGACGAAGCCCTCGTGCTCGATCCCGATCGACCTGGTGTTGTAGGACCGGTTCCCGGCGTGCCAGGCGATGTCCTTGTCGCGGACCATCTGGGTGACGTCGCCGTCGGAGGAGCGGACGACGTAGTGCGCGGAGACCTTCGCGGCGGGGTTCTGGAACCAGGAGAGCGTGCCCGCGTACGCCCCCTGGGTGACGTGGACGACGATCCGGTCGATCTTGTTGCTTCCCGGCCTGCTCGCGGCGGTCCGGTTGCCGGTGTGGGCGGCCACCCAGCTCGCGGCCGGGTAGTCCTGGCTCGGGGCCTTGGCCGCCAGCTCCCGCACGCGCTCGTAGGCGCCGCGGTCCGCCTGCAGCTCCACGGGCACGACGGTGACGACCTCGCCGCCCGGCGAGGTGGCCCGGACGCCCTTGCCGAGGAGGTCGTAGACGGTGTCGGCGTACAGCCTGGCCGTCTCGGAGCTGGAGGCGTTGCCGTACCTGGCCACGGCCGGGTACCACCGCCCGGCGTCCTTCCTGGCGATGGCGTCGAGGCCGAGCGCGTCGGCGTGGGAGCGCAGCACCGCGGCGCCGCCGAGGACGTTGGCCGCGTCGTCCCGCTTCAGCGTCGCGGCCGGTTGGCCGGTCAGCTGGGCCGCGCGCTCCAGGGCGCGCACGGCGGGGTCGCTGACCAGGTGCATCACCCCGTACCCGCCGCTCGCGCTCGGCTCGCCGTCGTGCCCGTCGAGGTGCGTCTCCGCGTACGCGAGCGCCACGAGCAGGTCACGCGGCACGTCGTACGCGGCGGAGGCACGAGCGAAGGCGTCCGCCAGTGGGCCCGCCGACCTGGCGCTCGCCGCCTGGGCGGGGGCGAGGAGCAGGACGGCGAGAACGGCGGACAGGATCGCGGCTGACCGGCGGTGCGAGCGCGGCCGGGCGTTCTGCACGGAATCTCCTGGGGGAATCGGGGGTTCCGGTCCCGTCCGGGCACCGGCTGATTCGGCACCGTAAAGGACAATTGCGATAAATGTAAATAATTAACACTTGTTTGTTTGTTAGCGATAATTATCTTTTTTGATCTGGTAGGCCGTCGTATCCGCTGGTCAGAGGGCCGCGCCGGTGGGGTCCGCCGTGACGGGCGAGAAGGGCGTGCCGCGCCCGGGAGTCCCGGCACGGCACGTGCCTGTTCTCGGAAGGTCCCGCCCCGCCTCAGGTGGGCGGGGTCAGGTTGACGAAGGCGCTGCAGTTGCCCGGCCACGGCGGGACCAGCAGCACTCCCGGAGCGGGATACACGACGCAGGCCGCCCGGGCGATAGAGCCCGCCGGGTTCGCCACCGTGACGTAGAGGTAGGTCAGATCCTCCTCAAGTGAGACCTCGTTCACGCCGGCGGGATAACCGGCCAGCCCGGAGAGGTTGTGCCAGGCGGGAGTCGCCCGAGGGTCCCGGACCGAGGTCGTTCCCGCGCTCGAGACGAACGCCGTGAACTCCGTGGTGCCGTCACGCGAGGTCGCGAGGCCGCTGTCGGGTCCCGCGAGGCCTGCCGGTCCCGCTGGTCCCGCGGCTCCGGCCGGTCCCGCCGGTCCGGTGCGGCCCGGAGATCCCGGGGGACCCGCGGGCCCCTGAGGTCCGATCGGACCCGGTATGCCCATGGGGTCGACCACGACCGTGTCCGGGGGGCGGCCGCGGTCGTAGGTGGAGGGTCGGCTGTGGGCGTGCCCGGCGGGTCGGTCGCGGCGCGCGGGCTCCCCGGCGGGACCGGCCCCCGATCGCCGGACGGGCCGGCGGGGCCCTGCCCGGCCGCCGGACCCGGGGAATCGGCGGCCCTCGCCGCGACCCGCCGGCTCACCGTCTCTCTCGGCCCCGCGGAGTACTTCGGCCAGGCCGTGCCCTTCGTGCCGCTCCGGCCGCGCCCCTCCTGCTGGTCGGCGGGGCATCCCCAGTGGCCGGACCGGTACGCGCACCGCGTGCCGGAGCAGTTTTCCCTCATCCGGAGGCACGGCTTTCCGGAGGCGTCGGGGAGTCGGCGGCCCACGAGGGCGGTGACGAAATCCGGTGGCGGGTTGAATCGGACGGTGTTCGTCTCCTGGGCCGAGGCGCCGGCGGGCGTCTGGCACGACGCCGCCAGGAAGGCCCCGGCGATCGTCGCCATGGCCGCCCACGCCTGGGCACGCCCGCCGGGCTTCGAGGACGAAATCCTTTTGTTGCCGCTGTTAGTCATCTTTTCCGTTTTACTCGCTGTTCTGAGGAGTTGAAATATCAACACCGGAACGGTGACCAGCGGTAATTACCCATTGGAGTAAAAGGTGACGCTGCGGCTTTTCCAGTAAATCTTAAATTGACATAAAGGCGACTCCAAACAGGCGGATGTCTCTTTTGTGGTGTGGTGGCACGTGGATTCACCCCGGCACCCGTGTGCCAGGGGCGGGTGCCGCGCGAGAGGTCAGCGCACCGCCAGCTGGTTCGCCTCCTCCTTGGAAACGGTGTACGAGGCTCCGCAGAAAGTGCATTGCATCCCGTATCTCGTCCTTACCGGAAACAACGGGATGAAGAACAGGCTGAACTTGGTGACCCGCCGTGACAGCACCTGTGCCGCCGTGTTGCCGCAGTTGCGGCAGGTCAGGGTCACCACTCCGAGCCGGTGGGCCACCGTGCGCAAACCGAAGATGAGCATTGTCCACCCATACCCGGTACGCGGCCGCTATTCCCCGCTCCGCGTCACCCCTTGTCCGCACCCTCGTTGGCGCCGCGGATGAAGTAGCGCTGGAAGATCACGAAGATGATCGCGACCGGGATGGTCGCGAGCACCGCCGCGCCGAGCTTGAGCGGGTACTGGCTGCCGAGTCCCAGGGAGCCGCTGACCAGGTCGGCCAGGCCGCGCGGCAGGGTGAAGAGGGCGGGATCCTGGACGGCGACCAGGGTGTGCGGGAACTCGTTCCAGCTGCTCTGGAAAGAGATGATCGTCAGGGTGATGACGGCGGGGCGTCCCATCGGCAGCACCACCGACCAGAAGACGCGGAAGCGGCCCGCCCCGTCGATCCGCGCCGCCTCCTCCACGCTCACCGGGATCGACTCGAAGAACTGCTTCATGATGAACACCCCGGCCGCGTCCGCGACGATCGGCAGGATCAGCGCGGTGTAGCTGTCGTAGATGCCGAGCTGGTTCAGTACCAGGAACTTCGGGATGAACAGCACCACCCCGGGGACCGCCATGATCGCGACGATCGAGGTGAAGAGCGCCCTGCGCCCCCGGAAGCGCAGCCGGGCGAGCGCGTACCCGGCCAGCGAGTCGAGGAACACCCGGCCGACGGTGATGACGACGGTGACCAGCAGCGAGTTGCCCAGCCACAGCGGCATGCCGGTGTCGACGAACACGCGCTCGAAACCGGCCAGCGTCACCGGGTCGGGGATCGGCGAGAGCGGGTTGGCCGCGGCGTCGGGCTCGGTCTTGAACGCGTTCGCGACCTGGATGACGAACGGGTAGAGGAAGACGAGCGAGAAGAAGACCAGGACGGCGTACCCGCCGAAGGTGGAGATCAGCGAGCGGATGCCCCCGCCCGCCCCCTCCGGACGGGCGGGGGCGGAACGGGGGGTCTTGACCGCGGACATCATGCCCTCCTCTGGCTCGACGCAGGACTCGACGCAGGACTCGACGCGGGGCTCGACGCGGGGTGCGGTGCGGGACGTCTCGCGGTGCCGCCGCCCCCGGCGTCCCTGTCGCGCATGACCCACCGCTGGAACGCCGCCAGCACCACGATGAGTACGAACAGGACGAACGAGATGGCGGCGCCGGAGCCGTAGTCCAGCTCCTTGAAGGCCGTCTGGTACGACAGGAAGGCCGGGGTGAGCGTGGTCTTGGCGGGTTTGCCCTGGCTCATCACGTACACCTGGTCGAAGACCTGCCAGGTGGCGATCAGGCCGAGGGTGAGCACGAGGAACAGGGTCGGCTTGAGCATCGGCAGCGTCACGTAGCGCAGGCGCTGGCGGGAGGTGGCGCCGTCGAGCTTGCTCGCCTCCTCCAGGGTCACCGGGATGTCCTGGAGCGCGGCGAGGAACATCAGCATGAACGTGCCCGAGGTGGTCCACACGACCAGGATGATGATCGTGCACATCGCCACGCTGGGACCGGACAGCCAGTCCCACCACGACAGCCCGAACGGGCCACCGCCGGTCAGCGCCGCCGGAGGCGCCTCGGGGTCGACCAGGCCGACGGAGCCCAGCAGCAGGTGCAGCACCCCTCGCGCGTCGGAGAACCAGGGGGGCCCGTCGACGCCGACGAACGCGAGCAGCTGGTTGACCGCGCCGGAGTTGCTGAAGATGAACAGGAACAGGACGCTGATCGCCACTGAGCTGGTCACCGAGGGGAAGAAGAACGCGGTGCGGAAGAAGGTCTTGCCCCTCAGCAGCCGGCGGTTGACGACCAGCGCCAGGCCCAGCGCCAGGATCGTCTGGGCGGGCACCACGATCAGCACGTAGTAGAAGTTGTTGCGAAGGCTCGTCATGAAGTTCAGGCGCGTCAGGTTGTCCTGGGTGAACAGCTCGGTGTAGTTGTCCACGCCGACGAACGGCACCTGCGCCCGGAACGGGCTGCCCTGCCCGTTCCAGTCGGTGAGGCTCACCCACAGCGCCATCAGGATCGGCAGCAGCATGAACAGGGTGAGGATCACCACCACCGGCGCCACGAAGAGCCAGCCCGCGATGTTCTCCCTGGCCCTGTCGCCAAGGCGGCGCGCGGGACGCCGCGGTGCGGTCGTTGTCTCGGCCACGTCAGTCTCCCTCACGTCCGGGACGCGGGGCCCCCGCCCGGGGGGGGGGGGCGGGCCCGGGGGGCGGGCGGGGGGGGGGGGGGGGGGGGGGTGGTTTTGTGGGTTGGGCGGGTCGTTTGGGGGGGGACGGCGGGGGCCGGG